>JBFJNS010000296.1:0-4372 GCA_041618055.1 Binatia bacterium | reverse complement strand
TCACTTCAGCCCGCGCGCCTAGTATAAGCGGAGAGAATATTTCGGCCACGGCTCCTTTTTCCCGTTGAATTCATTGATAAATAGATTTTCAAGGGATCTGACCCTCTGATTTTCTTGGATTCTTTTTTAGGAGGCGGCGAATTAATGCGATGCCGCGTGACATTGGTTCAGCTGAGGAGTGTAATCGGGCAAGTAATGGAATTCGTGCTACCGATTGAGCCCTGAGCCTCGTCAGGGCATTCGGTGTATCGAAGAAAAGTGGCGCGGAGATTCTTAACCAGAAGCCGACGACGACCACCACCGATATCAAATCACCGCGCCAAGGACGAGTGCAACACGGACTTTGGTCCGAGGAGTAGCGTCATGGCGAGCAAAGCCTGGACAGCGCTGATATGTAGCGCAGCCATCGTGCAGGGTGTATACGCAAGAGAGGTCCCTTTTGACTTCACTCACTGCTACAGCGGCACGTTCAAGTATGTTTCTCAGAGCGAGGACGCGGAGATTGACGGCTGGGAGCTGACCGGTATCTTGCGAAGTCACGCTGATGCCAAACTGTTCGACAATGCGACCAGCCACTGCATGGGGGTGGGGAAGCGCATCGGCTCGGAGCCGTATTCATTTATCGGCTATTGCAAACTGAGGTCCCCCGAGGGGAATTACATCGTGTACGAGCAGCACCGGCTGCCCACCTCGACCACCTGGAACTGGAAGGTCGTTGCGAGCGGAGGCAAGTGGCAAGGCGCGAAGGGTGAAGGTGCTTCCGCGCGAGTGACCAAAGCGAAGGGGATCCATGAGGGCACCTTCCAGCAGTGCAATCGACACGAGGGAACGCTGGCGATCCCCGAGTAGGCAAGAAAACCACTATCCGAGAGTTCAATCGCTTGAACTGATGGGACTGACGACTGCCTGCACGCCGGGCCAGTCCCGGGCGCCAGTGTTGAAGACCGCGGGGTCAGCAGACGGACGATGAGTTCAGAGCCAAAATAGTTGGATTGGCTCAAAAGATTTCGGCCCTGGCTCCTTTTTCCTTCCCATGAGACGAAGCACTATCTTATTGCTTCGCTCTAATGACCAAAATGAGTAGGGCGGCTTCGAATTCCGCGCGAATAAGGCAGGAGAGAGCTATGAAGGTGAGATATTCGAAATTCGTCGCCCCTCTTCTATTCGCCCTCTACTTCTGGAACGGAGCTTCCGCTGCGCAGATCGAAGTGCTCTGGCTGGGGCATGCCACGGTGCGAATTACCAGCGTCGATGGAAAAGTCATCGTTATTGATCCCTTTTTGAAGAAGAATCCAAAGACACCTGCCGAGTACAAAGATCTGAACGCCCTCGGCAAAGTCGACCTGATTCTGGTCACGCACGGTCATTCCGACCACGTTGCTGATCTGGGAGAGCTTGCGACGCTGACTGGTGCGACGGTCGTCGCAAACTACGAGCTTGCGCAGAACCTGCAAAGACTCGGTGCCTTGGAGGCCGGCAAGACGATATCGATGAACAAGGGGGGCACGGTTTCCCCAGTCGGCAGGGGAATTAATATTCATATGGTGCCCGCTCAGCACAGCTCGGCAGTGGACTTAAATGTTTTCAACCTTCCAAATACTGCGGACTTTGGCAAGGTGATGAGGTTCTTCTCTGGCGGGGCTTCGGTTGGCTATGTCGTCGAGCTTGAGAATGGGTTCAAGATTTATCATTCTGGAGACACAGACGTCTTCGGAGACATGGCGCTCATTCACAAATTTTATGCTCCCGATCTTGCGCTCGTTTGCATTGGAGGTTACTTCACGATGGGCCCCGAAGGCGCTGCGTACGCACTACGGGAACTGATAAAGCCGAAGAAAGTGATCCCGATTCACTACGGAACCTATCCCGTAATCAACCGGACACCCAAGGAGTTGAAGGCTGCCCTCAAAGACGCGCCGATAGAGGTTATCGACGTCGAACCAGGGAAAGCCCTGAATTTTTGATCCGGGTCTAAATAATCGACGTTGAAAAACTCCGGATCAGACTCAATCCGGAACGCCGGCTCTGCGCAGTCCCTCGGAGAACCGTTCTCTATCCTCCCGTTTCTTGAACGGATACCAGAACGTACTGCTCCGTATGGTGAGTGGGTCGAGGTGTTGCCTGAGTCTGCGCTTACCGCTTTCTTCGATGAGGTCATACGTCTTCTTTGCGTCATCGGCACGACCGAGGAGACCGTAGGTCGCCAGCAGCAAACGCAATGACCACCGGTCGTCCGGATTGAGTGCAGTTGCTTTTTCCAAAGCAGCTGCGGCTTCTTCCAACTGCCCCATACCAAATCGAGCCAACCCGAGCTGGTACAAGTAAAAAGCCGGATAATGCGGGTTAAGCCGCATGGCTCTTTCCACCGATTGGAGCGCCTGGTCCGTACGACCGGCCAGGCTGAGTGCGCCGGCGAGGGCCACATAGCTGTCGGCGTCATTAGGATCGAGGGAGATGGCGCGCTCGGCCTCTACGATGGCCGCGTCAAGCTGCCCCGACTGCGCGTGTATCTCCGCTGCTACCTGATGAACTAAAGGCGGTGGATTGGTTTGCGCTTTCGCAAGGAATTTTTCCGCGATGCTCCGAGCGTCGTGCCAGCGCACCAGCCCCAGAGTTTCGTGCCAGAGTCTCTTCCAGCTCTCCCAGTACGTCGCAGCAAGTGCCGCGTATGCCCTCGAGTACCCTGGATCTAAGTCGATCGCTTTATTGAAATGAGAGGTCGCCCTGGCGAAGTCGTCGGGCGTCTGTCGCAGGTAGTGTTCCCAGCCCCGCAGAAAGGCGTCATAAGCCTGCGCATCATCGGTGCCCCGGCTGGAAACCTGCGCTCGTTCGCTGGCAGTTAATTGCACTGCCATCACGGCGACGATCTTCCGCGTCACCTCGTCTTGCAACTGAAAGACATGATCGATATCTCCGTCAAAACGATCGGCCCAAACGTGCCCCCTGGTCGTCGCGTCGATGAGTTGTGCATTGATTCGCACCCGAGCGCCGCTCCGGCGCACGCTGCCTTTCAGCAAGTAACGCACTCCAAGATCCTCGGCGACCTGCCGGATCCCAGCCGTCTTGCCTCTGTATGCAAAGCTCGAGTTTCTGGCGATGACGAACAGACCGGAAATTTTCGACAGATCGGTGATCAAATCGTCAGTCATCCCGTCGGCAAAATAAGACTGTTCCACGTCATCCCCGATGTTATCGAACGGCAGAACGGCGATAGAGGGCTTGTCGGGCAGAGGAAATGCCATGCGCGCTACCGAGGCCAGTTCCTCTTCCGGCGCCCAGGGCTTGAGCCAAAACGTGGCACCTCCCAATCCCAGCAGCACAACCGCGGCGACGACAGCGGTCAAACGCCGTAGTTCGGATCTTGAATCAGTGAGTAACCCGGCTTCTGCCTCAGGTACCGCTTCTCCTTCTTTCAGTTCAACCCGATAAACACGAATCGGCTCCTCGAAGCCTTTGGCCTTCCGCTCTCCCAGGCTCTCCTGGTTAAACGGTAACCGGCGGGGAATCGCCTCATGAATGGCGCTGGTGACGTACACCCCTCCGGGCTCTGACATCTGCTCCACCCGCTGCGCCAGCACGACTCCGGAACCGGTCACCGTATGATCGGCAACCACTTCCTCGCCCAGAGCGATCCCTACTCGAACTTCGGGCGCGATACCGTCTTCCAGCCGAGCATTGTGCTCGGTGTTAATCTGCTGAAACTTGAGCGCCGCGCAGACCGCGTCGGAGGGTCGGGAGAACTCGGCCACCAGTGCATCGCCCCGGATCTCCTGCGCGCTGCCGCCGTAGGCTTGAATGATTGACGAGAATCGCTGAAACGTCTCATTGATCCGCTGATGTGCCAGCGTCTCGTGGCGCTGCACCAGGGCGCTGGAACCCACCACGTCCGCGTGGAGGATCACCGCTAGTTTACGCGAGAGTGCCTGCTCGACCATTACTTATCGCGAGGGCGGGAAAGGGGTCCGGGCCGAAATAATTGAACGGGCTCAAAACATCTGGGCTCTGACTCCTTTTTCTGCTGGGCCAGTTTACAGGATCTACTGCCGGTCGGGGTTGGGAAAAAGTACGGAGAACGCATCGGAGCCGACTTCTTGTGAGCCGAAGCTGACTTGAGGAAACATTTCGGCCGAAAAGTTTTGAGCCAATAGAATTAATTCAGCACTGACCCGATTTCTTTCTCCATAGCTTAGACACTTCGGCCCCGGCCCCAATTCCTCCTATGGCTTGAGAGTCCACGTCGGAACACCTTCAAACAAATGTAACTAAGTATCTGGTTGGGCGTTGGAAAAGGGGTCAGAGCCGAAATCATTGAAAGGACTCAAAACATTTCGGCTCTGACCCCTTTTCACCCTTTTCACCGACGCAGTTTATC
>JBFJNS010000295.1:0-4375 GCA_041618055.1 Binatia bacterium | reverse complement strand
GGATGCCAAAACGTTTGCTGGACTTCGGTGCAGGCGTAGGGACTTCGATACCTTATTTCCAGAAACATCTTTCGGGCACCGACGTGGTTTGTCTCGATGTTTCACGCAAGAGTCTCGATATAGGACGCCAGAGGTTTGGCTCTCAGGCCGAATTCGCGCATTTTGATGGCGTCACCATTCCATTCCCGGACGCCAGTTTTGATGTTTTCTTCGCCGCCTGTGTATTCCACCATATTCCCCATTCAGAACATGATGGTCTTCTCAGCGAGGCGGCAAGGATACTTCGCGGAGGCGGCATGGCGTTGATCTATGAGCACAACCCCTGGAATCCGTTGACGGTGCATACCGTCAACACCTGCCCGTTCGATGAAAATGCAAAGCTCATCAATGGCCCGGCTGCCGTGAAACGGCTGCAACTCGCGGGCTTTTCGTCGATTGAGCTTAGCTATCGCATATATTTTCCCCGCGCACTTAGGGTCCTTCGCCCGCTCGAGAGATTCCTCATGAGACTCCCCTTAGGGGCCCAGTACTATGTCGTTGGCCGCAAGTAGCTCAATATGGGGTCAGATGTTCCGATTCGCCATGACAGGCGGAGTGAATACCGCTGTCGGACTTGCGGTGATCTTCGGTCTCAAGTGGTTTCTTGATGTCGGCGACATTCTGGCGAACGTTTCCGGGTACGCCGTCGGTGTGTGCGTTTCATTCATGCTGAATTCGAAATGGACTTTTCGATACGAAGGCGCTTTCCCTCCGGCATTTGTGAAATTCGTGCTGGTGCTGCTGGTCGCCTACCTGGCGAATCTCGCCACTGTGCTCTGGTTCATCCAGGTTGCGAAGGTCGACAGCTATCTCGCCCAGGCGGCTGGTGTGCCCGTATTTACCGCGATATCCTTTCTCGGCAGCCGGCAGCTTGCGTTCTCTAGGCACCTTCGCAATGACTAGACCGTCGGCGTACGTCGCCGAAAATTTAACCAAAGTGAGACACGGCGACAGCGATTAACCGCGCCAAACGATTGCAAAAACTCGGCAGAGAGCTCCCTCTGCAGCCAGTCTTTTCCGTAGCACTTTTTTATTTTAAGGAAGATGCGGTTGCGTCAGACCGCGACGTCGATTCCCGAACAACGTAATTGGGCATACCCATGAGCCTGTAGTGCATCCGGATAAGGTACTCGCCGATCATGCCCAGTGAGAAAAGCTGTACTCCGGAAAACATCGCTATCGCAGCGGCCAGGAAGGTAAAACCTGGAACGACGCCCTCGTTTAAGAAACGATAAGCGAGCACATACAACAGCAGCAGGAAGCCCGCTAAGGTAAAGAAAAACCCCAAAATGCTCGCAAATTGCAGCGGAAACGTACTGAACCCAGTGAGTAAGTTCAACGCATGGCGGATCAGTTTCCCCAGCGTATAGGTGGACTGACCGGAGAACCTGGGCGCATGGAGTACGCGCACCACCCCAAAATTGGAAGCGCCCCATGTGAGCAATACATCTACCGACACGAAAGGTCCCTGGAAGTTTTCAAATGCAGACCGCAGATTGGTGCGAAAAGCGCGAAATGAAGTCACGTGCCGCGCTATTTTTGCGCCCATCAATCTTTGCAGGGCGAATTTGGTGAGGTGGGTGGCGATCCGCCGAAGCCGGCTGTGCTTTTCGTATTCAGGGGCGCCGTACACCACCTCGTATCCTTCATTCAGCGTAGCGGTCAGTTTCGGAATCTCTTCTGGAGGATGCTGGAGATCGTCATCCATAGTGATGGTGATCGTGTGCTTTGCCGAACGCACTCCGCAAAGAACGGCGTTGTGTTGTCCAAAGTTTCGACTGAGCGTGATACCGGTGAGCCAAGTGTACTGCTTTGATAGATCGAGAATCACATTCCAGCTATTGTCGCTGCTTCCGTCGTTTACGAGAATGACTTCGAACTCCTCTCCTGTTGCACTCAATACCTTGTCCAATCGTGAGACGAGCTCCGGCAAAATGCTTGCGCTGTTATAGACAGGGATAACGACAGAAATACCCATTCTAGTGCCCCAGGTGCTTTTAATTTGTGGCGAGGTTTTCAGAGGCCAGACGTTTTGTGACGATAGCCGTACTTGGAGCGCGCAAAATAGTTATTGCCAATGGTTCCGCAATGATTCAGCGGTAAATGTCGCCGCGAACTCGAAGAGATCTCGGCTGGATTTCGAGGTGTCGGACATAATCAAGCTGGCGCTGTCTGGAACGAGCATAGTTGTAAAAAATTAGGCGTCAACTCCGTGGGTAACGGCGGTGACGCTGCTTTTCCTCGGTCCAACCCTCGAGAATTCTTCCGCCAATGTCATTTTCGCGCACAAGCCGACTTCATTAAGCCTCCAATATCGATAGGCGAAATCAGCCGGCATCTCCTCAGTTTAGGCTAAAATTCAGCTATATCTTGAGTGGAGTTCTTTCGGCCATCTCGGTGCAATGCAACTTTGTTTGTGACTTTGGGGGTAGTGATAGCGATGCTGTGCTTGATTCTTGGCGGTGGGGGATTCATCGGATCTCACGTCGTGGACGCATTGCTGGAGCGCGGACACAGCGTGCGGGTCTTTGACCGGCGCAATATCAACAGGCGAAACATCGCGCATGCGTTGTCGAGCATAGAGCTGATCGAGGGTGATTTTCTTAACGAGGATAATCTCCGAAATGCCGTCAAGAACGTCGATATCGTGGTGCATTTGATTGGCACGACGTTGCCAAAATCATCGAATGAGGATATGACCTATGACGTCGAAACCAATGTGGTCGGCACTATTAAGCTCCTGGGCCTTGCAATGCAGGAAGGAATTCGCAAAGTTGTATACGCCTCCTCAGGGGGAACGATTTATGGTCCTCCGCAGGCCCTGCCCGTTCCTGAAACGCATCCAACTGAACCCATCAGCTCATATGGACTGACTAAGCTCGCGACGGAAAAGTACCTACAGCTTCACCATCACTTATACGGGCTTGATTATACAGTTCTGAGAATTTCAAACCCGTATGGTGAGCGACAGGATCCGGGTTCCGGCCAGGGCGCGGTAACAACCTTCTTGTGCAGAGCGCTGAGCAATCAGCCGATTACCATTTGGGGCGACGGATCCGTTGCCAGAGATTACCTCTATGTAGCCGATCTCAAACACGCATTCATGCGCGTAATCGAGAACGACTGCGCTTCACACATATATAACATCGGTAGCGGCAACGCATCTTCTCTTAACGAGATTTTAGAAATTATAAAGTCGGTTACAGGGCGTAATCTTGACGTGACCTACACGGACGGCCGCAAGATCGATGTTTCTGTTAATTGTCTTGATAACGCCCGGGCGAAGCGTGAGCTCGGTTGGTCCCCGAGCGTCTCGCTCGAGGATGGAATAGCGTTGACCTGGACGAAGCTCTTGGAGGGTTAGATATCACAGGGCCACACTAGGCAACACCTACTGAGATGTTTGCCTATTCATCCAGGTCACTCCTCGAGTCAACTCCAGGACCATTGCCCACGCTATAGAAGCCCGCTTGCGGGTGAGCTCTCTTTCGCGCTTAAGCAACATTCGCGCGCGCTTCTACAAGAAATAATCGCGGGTAAGGCTTTGAATCAGAGATTCGATCGCAGACATACGACCCGAACCCCCATCTACCGTCTGCCATCTACCATCTACCATCCAACTCAGTCACAAAGATAATTAACGATCTCCGTCGCTTCGCTCAGGTCGCGGCCGAGCGTGATCTTACCCTCTCCGGAAAGCACGATATCTTCGCGCCGGAGATAAGAAGGACCGTCCGGGGTAAGCACGTAGGTGCCGTTGGTGCTCATGTCCGTGAGTATGAATTTTCCCCGGCGACATTCGATGCGGGCGTGTTCCCGCGAAGCCATGCTGTCGTTGACGACCATGTCCGCTTTCTTTCCCCGCCCGAGGATCATCGGCGGCATGTCTTGATCCAGTCTCGTTTCCCGACCGTCGTAATGGAGAACCAGCTGGCCGGCTTTGTCCTGGGACTTGAGCAAGCCGGTGGCCATGCGGGTAACGTCTTCGGACTGCCAGATGACTTCGAAAATATCGATGTCCTCTGATTTGCCCTTTACCGGTATGCGGTCCAGGTGACGCGTGCTGGAACGCAGCGCGGTGTTCAGCGCCTCGGCGGTTTCCTGGGTGGTGATGATCTGCCCGCCCTTTGCCAAACCTGCCATACGGGCGGCCACGTTGACGGCGTCTCCGAATACGTCCCCGCCTTCGAGGATCGCGGGGCCGTGATGCAGACCCACGCGGATCGCCATCGTCGATGGAGTGTTGGGATTGATTTCCGGCAGATCCTCGGTCACGCCTTCCTGCATGCCCATCGAAGCCTCGACGGCCTGATCGGCCGTGGGGAAGGTGCACATG
>JBFJNS010000294.1:0-4435 GCA_041618055.1 Binatia bacterium | reverse complement strand
GGGTGGTGAGATGGTTGCTGGCGACACCACGACCATGACCAAGGGCGTTCTCCAGTTGCGCAGCGAAGGGATGGGCTGGGGAGAGATTGCACAACAATATAATACCAAACTCGGTCCCCTGATGAGCGGCATCAAAGGCGGGAAGCAGCCCGTCACGACCGCAACGACCAGCACGACGAGCAGAGGCATCACCACTGCAAGCGGAAAATCGTCCGGCGATGGCAGCCTTTCGGCTACGGGTAAAGGACATGGCAAGGCGTTTGCGGGAAGCAAATCTCACGGAAGTGGCATTGTCGGCGCCTCGGGCCGAAGCGCCGGCACAACTTCCAGCTCCATAAGTCACCGCGGGCGTGGCATCGTCACCGGCTCGGGCCGAAGCGCCAGCACGACCTCCAGCTCCATAAGTCATGGCGGACGCGGCATCGTGAGCGGTTCCGGTCGAGCGCTAGGTCATACGAGCGGAATCGTGACGGGCGCAGGCAATGGACACCGATATGGTGCTACCGGGGGTGGTCATGGTAAGGGCGGAGGACATGGAAAAGGTCGTGCAAAATAAGCGATCAAGATTGTCTTATAAAGGTGAAAGACTATGAATGCGACTTTCAAAAAATTATCAGCTCTGGCTATCGCCTTCAGCATAAGCATGGCGGCATCCCCCGCGTACTCGCAGGGGAAAGGAAAGGGCAAAGGAAAGGGCAAGCAGGGGGTGGAGGCAAAAGGGAAGCATGGCCGCGAGGCGGGTGAACTCCCCTTCGGCTTGGAACAGGTCTCTGAAAAGAAAGGGGATCTTCCTACGGGATTGCAAAAGAAAAGAGATGAAGATGGATCCCTGACGCGGGGTCTGGAGAATGGCGGCAAACGCGCAAAGACTACCGGCAAAGCCAAGAAGGCTTCAGAATAAGGCGTTGCCCGCTCGGCATTAGATCGGGTTCTTTTCCTTCCCGCGCCTTCGCGGCGGCCACCGTGGGAGTTGTGCCTTGAGGTAGCTGAGAGCACCGTTGCTGCGCTCGTGGGCGCGAGGGTCTCTTCTGGTTGCGCATGATGCGCAGGTAGGATTCCCATCAATCGCAAGGCGGATAGATTGTGCTGCAGGTCAACATCAAGGAAATGCCGCAGTGATGGCTTTGCTCCCAACTCAGCCTTGATAGCATCCAACCGTTGCGTGAATCGTTCGAGGTCAAATTCCATACTTACCTCCCCGGTTGAAACTAGTTCCTTGCCGTAAAGCGCTGAGGGGTAGTACAATCTCCATGTGAGATGAGCCTCAGAAACTTGCTTGCAGCCGGTGGCCTCGTGATCAATATGTGGGGCGTGTACGTGCTTCTCATTAAGGCCGGCGCGTGGCAAGACGCACTCGATTGGCCTGGCCGCTTTCGCTCATTTGGACGATGGATATTTGAGCCAAAGCGCGAATACTCCTCGCTATGGGGATTCATCTGTCTCGTACTTGGAATAGTGCTGCAAATCATCGCCGTATTTCTTCCCGACAAGTGGTTTTGTTTCCACATTTGTTTCCACAATGATACGGAACGGCAGGGAATGAGCCGAAAGAGAAAAGGGGAGAAGCCCGTAAAATCAAGCTTTTCCCCTTTGCTAGTTCCCCTGATTGTGGATCGGAGTGAACTTCGGATCTGAGGGTTGGGGGTTCGAATCCCTCCGGGCGCGCCAAAAAACAATAAGCTAAGGCACATAAGTTAAACTTATTTTTAGGCCATGTGTCCAAAACGTGTCCACGCTCGCGGTGCGTGGCTTTAGCGGCGATTCACGTTTGATTTCGAAACTTGAAAATGTCTGCTCCGAGCGGATAAGCCACGAGCAGCCTTAACGCGCGTTAAGGTTCACCGTCAGCCCGCCTGTTTTATAGTCAGCAGTCCAAGGCGCGTGGCACCTTCTCGTTAACCCACAGACCCGCGGCGGGATGCCTTAGCATATTAACCACAGCCTTCGGGATGTCGAACACCTTTTCGGGTCTTGAGCGCCACGGCTTAACCGGTATTCTTTGAGGCCCAACACTGGAACTTTGCAAGAGCCGTCCTCATTGTCTCGCGCTGACAAAGGGAGAACGTAACATGACTACTTCACTTTATGGACTGGTGGGATTGGTGTTGTTGATTGTTTCGTTATTGGTTGCATCCTGCAGTGGAACTTGGGTTAACTTCCAAAATGCCGCTAGCCCAGTAGAGACGGTCCAGGGGTTGCTCGCTAAACCCAATGGGGATAGGCGTTTTGCGGCAGTAATCTTGCTTCATACAGCCGGTGGGCTAGCGCCTTACGTCGCACGCGATTGGCCTCGCTATTTGAATGGGTTGGGCTATGTCACACTATCGGTGGATAGCTTCGGCTCGCGCGGCCTCGGAAGTTGTGGTCGCGCCCGCCATGTTTTGTGTGGCGATGGTGGAGCCTCCGCTATGATGCAAGATGCTTATGGTGCACTCGAATATCTAGCCGGGCTGCCATTTGTTGACCGGGACAATATAGCTGTGATGGGCTTTTCGTTAGGAGCCCGGGCAGTCAACATGCTAGTGGGCAACCAGAGAGCGTCTCCGACCGGTGGAAACTTTAAAGCTGCAATAGCAATGTATAGCAATTGCAACTTTCTATACCTTGCTGACAAGGACATGATTCCTGTAGTCCAAATCGTCGGAGAGTTTGACGACTGGGCACAAGGGTGTAAGTTGATCGCACAAAGAAGATCAGTCGAGGTACATGTACTTGCAAAGGCGTTCCATGCCTTTGATAATCCGGGTGCGGGAGGCAGAGACCCGCGGGGAAACACGATGAGTTACAATGCGGAGGCAACAAAGAAAGCTCAGGAAATCGTCAAGTCCTTTCTCGCAAAACACCTTCGCACACTATAGGGCTCGGGTTGTACACAGCTAGCTTAATTTGTCTGCCCGGTCGGAGATCAAAGGACACCTGCCAGGATTCTGGGAATCGAAAAGGAGATGGGCCAAATTATTTCACTTTTGCCTAACCGTTGGGCGGAGACGGACGCTCGGATCGCCGCTCACCCAGATCGTCAGCCTTACGATTGAATTGAATTCTCCTACGGCCAAATCCTGAAAGATTTGGCTGTTGCGTCGTTCAGTTCAATCCTACGGCGAATATACAGCATGACTTAGGTCTAGCGGACGAAATTGGCGGGCCAATAGTGGGATAGGCCGCCGTCGAGTTGACATAAAAACATTTCACGTGATAGGCGAGGCTAAAAAAGACTAGCGGAGGGGCTCGTCCGCGCTTAACGGTGACTCATCGGTTGATTGAATGTGGTTAGGCCGTCGTCGTGGGGCGTCTCAAATGGGTTCCGTGGCGGCACGTAAAAAGCAAATTCCCAATTAGTAACAGATGCTTGTCGACTTAGGTTATTCTCCTTGGGTGCCATCGCTTTTTGAAGAGAACGGAGAGCCCAATCCCCAGAAGGAAGGGAGGTAGCCAATGCTGCAGTCTCTCGAGGGAATTAATCTACTAAAAGGGTGTACGGGCGAGGAGATCCAGGCGGTCACCGATATCTGCGCACCGATGACCGTCCAGCAGGGAGACCGTATCTTCGAAGCGGGGTCGCCCGCCGGCTTTTTGTACTTTGTGGTGGAAGGCGTCGTGGAACTCTGCTTCAGGGTAACCCATTATCTGGTGACGAACGAGATCACCATCGACCGGATCCGGAAGAATCAGACGTTCGGATGGTCTGCGCTCGCGGAGTCCAAGACCTACACCCTGTCGGCTCTGGCGACGACGCGTACCGAGCTCCTGAAAGTACCGGCAACTGACCTGAGAAAGCTGGGCTCCGAGCACCATCACCTGGGCTATGTGCTGATGAAAAATGTCTCCGCGATCATCGGTGAACGATTCGAGCGGACGCAGCGCATACTGGTGGAAGTGATCCAGAAGCAGCTGGACGAAAAAGAGCGCCGCATGTAGCCGTTCGTTGGACCTTTCCTCTTTTTCTCCTACTCAACGGTGAATCAAGGATCTGACCCCAACCTCCCTCTCTAGATAACGATTCGTACTGCCGATAAAAACCTCTAAAATGACGGCTTGACATTTGCGCGCATACTGATTATTCACATTAATCAGAATACTCTAAATGCACAAAGATTAGGAGGATCACTATGCCCGAGAAGAATAAACGCCCTTCACGTATCACACCAATTGGGGCGGAGCTTGGCTGTTGCCGGGTGGATTCGGTCGTAACTGTGGACGCGAGGGGGCAACTGGTCCTTCCTAAAGAGGTACGCGAAAAGGCCGGGATCAAAGCAGGAGACAAACTTGCGGTGGTGAGCTGCGAGCAGAATGGAAATACTTGCTGCATTGCGTTGATCAAAGCAGAAGGCCTCGAAGGAATGGTCAAAGGACTTCTCGGGCCTCTGTTCGGAAAGTAGGGAACATGACGAAAGGAGATTATGCGATGAAAGCGGTGCAAGAAGCCAAAATAATC
>JBFJNS010000293.1:0-4442 GCA_041618055.1 Binatia bacterium | reverse complement strand
GGAGTTTTGGGAATCGGCCCGCCCGCCGCCGGGCACACCCGCGGGATGAACAGATAAAGGGCTCACCTGTTCTTTAAGACTTTATACGTGCGAGAAACTCGCTGATTCCATTTTATGGGGGGGGCAGCCGTGACGCCGTTTACCGACAGCGGGCAGCTCGACAAGCCGGGGCCGTTAACTACGATGTTGCGACAACAGAGGGGCGGGGTGGGGGAGCGCGAGCCTCCAAAATCAGTAGCGACCGAGATGGGAAGCTTACGGGGATCTCTAGAATCATTAATAGCAATTTGTTGCAAAAGCGCTCATTTCCCTGTTCCAAGGGGTCTGCAAGCATCATTCTTTTCTGCCGGCGAACGTGGATGTTTCGCCGGCGACGTCAAGTTTCTGCTGACGGATAGATATTCTGCCGGCAGATTAAATAATTTCTTGAGTGAATATAAGGAAAGATTGGTAACACAATCGCCCGCTGTGGACACGTTTCACGCCACGTCGGTGCGTTCAGAGACGGCATCTTTACAGAACGAGGCGCTTATTCACCTGAGCATACGTTGTGATTCCTTTTTGTATAGAGGTAAAGGCTCGACTGACGCGTCAGTTCAATCCTGCCGATTTTTATAGTGGCTCGGATGAACGTGAGCGTCGCGTTGACGGCGCGCCACCACAAGTGCGTTTTTCTACCGTTGACACCCCCGAATGACATCCGATAGTTTCGCCCCAGAAACCTAAAAGAAGCAGGGGGGGATGACCATGGCAGAGTTTCGCATAATTGATGCTGATTCTCACGTCGAGGAACCCGAGGCTGCCTGGGATTTTCTAGACTCGAAATATGATGCCCGCCGACCATTCCCCATCACTGGGGAAAATCGTCCGTTCCTGCACAGTATGAACTCTTTCTGGTATATCGATGGATCCATCTATCCGAAAGTGACCGGACAAGGGGTAACGATCTACGCTACCCCGGTCACCATGGCACGCGCGAAGCTCAAGCCCTTCTCCCTGGACAGTCAGACTCTGCTCGAGCCGGCGGCGCGCCTCAAAGACATGGACACTGGAAACGTAGATGTTCAGGTCGTCTTCCCGACGATTTTTCTCGAACCGCTTTCGGAGGACCCGCGCTTCGAGGCTGCTTTAATGAAGAGCTACAATCGATGGATGGCCTCGACGTGTCTCAAGTGCCCGGACCGACTTAAATGGGCGGCGGTCTTGCCCATGCGCTCGGTGCCCGAAGCGGTGGAGGAGGTACGCCATGCGAAAGATCTCGGCGCTGTAGGTCTTGCGGTCTACGGAACCGTCGGGGAGATACTTTTAAGTCACGAGGATTTCGACCCAGTGTGGGCTGAGGCCGAGCGGCTTGGGCTACCGGTCTGTGTGCACACGGGCTGGTGCCATCCGGGCCTCAAGCGGCCCTTCACGGACAGTTACGGCGCTCATGTTCTAGGATTTACGCTGCCGGTCATGATGGGCTTCTATGCGTTTGTGGGTGGCGGTATCTTGGATCGTTTTCCGCGTCTCAAAGTCGCCTTTTTGGAAGCCGGCGTCGATTGGGTTCCCTACCTCATCGAACGGATGGATCACTACTTTCATTCCGAGACCGCCAACCACCGACCGCTCCCCAAGCGGCGAGCGAGCGAGTACGTGCGCGACTGCGAGGTTTACTTCACTTGCGAGGCGGAGGAGAAGCTCGTGCCCCAGGTCATCGATTTTGTCGGGGAGGACCGGATCATGATCTCGGCCGACATGCCGCACGGAGAGGCGCGCGAGGGTTCCGTACAAGAGATCCAGGAGCGGACCGACCTGAGCGAGGCCGTCAAGCGACGGATCCTCGGCGACAACGCCGCGAATTTCTACGTGATCTAAGACGGAAGCCTGGCGTCGTAAAGCTGTCTCGATCGAGAAAAGGCGGGTGGGTGGATGGATGATTCTCGGGAGTAAGCGACGGCTTGGGTTTCGGCCCAACTCGCGCATTAAATCGATCGCCAATCGCGCCGCGTGAGCTTTGCGTTAGCGCCACGATTGAAATGATTTCTCCGTCGACCCAATCCTGTGAGCTTTGCCCGATGCTTCTATTATGTGCATTTCGCCAGAGCCCTCTTTCGATTGAATCCGCAAGCAAAGCTTCTTTCTTACTGCTGCGATAACCTTAACAGTTTAACGCTCAGCAGTGGCTTAGGGAGAAATTTTCGTGACCAAAGACCTTACGGCCTTACCTCATGCGGCTTGTCTGGTATTACCGACATGGGAAGTGATACAAAGTTCTCGCCGGTCGTTGCAACTCCCCTCCGGCGCATCCTAATATCGCGTGAACCAAGGATCGCTTTTGAGCATTTATTATCGATTTGGCCCAATCGATGAATTGACCCGAGTCAGGATTAAAAAAGTCGTTGCGTCTGGTGACGCAAAGAATTTAATAAGTGTTATAGCAACCCATCTTCCGATGGAGGCTTGTCATGCTATCGCGCGAAGAGAACGAACTGCTGACCCAAACGGGCCCGGGGACGCCCATGGGGGAAGTGATGCGGCGGTATTGGATTCCGGCGCTCCTCTCATGGGAGCTTCCCGAACCCGATTGCCCTCCGGTACGCGTGCAACTACTGGGCGAGAAATTGGTAGCATTTCGCGATACCCATGGCCGCATTGGCGTTATAGAGGAGTTTTGCGCTCATCGCGGGGTATCGCTTTGGTTAGGGCGCAACGAAGAGGACGGGCTGCGGTGCATCTATCACGGCTGGAAATATGACGTAGAGGGCAATTGCGTGGACCAGATGAACGAGCTCAACGATTTCAAGGATAAGATTCATCTGAAGGCCTATCCTACCCTTGAGTTGGGCGACGTCATCTGGGTTTATATGGGGCCAGGAGAGCTAGAACCTCCGCCGCCCAAGTTTGCATGGACTCAGGCAGCCGCGAGTCACCGGCATGCCACCAAAGTGATACAAGAGTGCAATTGGCTGCAGGCCATGGAGGGCGGCATCGACCAATCCCATGCACCGATTCTTCACAGGGCGCTGAGCATCCGGGGAACGGAACGGGAGGTCGGCATAAGTCCGAGCGACCCCTCCGTGAGGGGCAAGGCGCCCAGGTTGGAAGTCGAGAGGACCGATTACGGGTACCGTTACTTCTCCATCAGGTCGTTGGCTGAAGAGGGTACCTTCGTCAAGGGCCGCCACTTTGTCATGCCGTTCACGCAACTCCATACCGTTCCTTCGAATATTGAAAATGGCGCCAGGGCTCCGGGACACTTTTGGGTTCCCATGGACGATGAAAACTGCATGGTTTGGAACTGGAAACACAGCCTTGACGTTGATAAACCCTTGACCGATGAAGAGCGTAGCGCCGAGCGTGAAGGCAACGGCCCCAGTCACGTGGATCAGACGACGTTCCGCTCGTACCGAAACAAGCGCAACGACTGGGGCATCGACCGGCAAGCGCAGAAACGCCAAACCTTCTCGGGCATCGATGGCATTAACAATCAGGACCGCGCGGTGCAGGAGAGCATGGGGTCCATCGTCGACCGGACCAGGGAACACCTTGGACCCGCGGATCAGGCGATCATCGTGGGTCGAAAGGTTCTATTGGAAGCGATCAAGACCGTGCAAAACGGCGGCACCCCGCCCGGGACGAATACTTCCTACTATAACCTTATCGCCATGGAGAGCGTGCTACCTAGTGAGAACTGGCGGGAGTTGGCGTTGGCCAAGATGGTCCGCGGCGACGTTTCTTAATCGTCGGCCGGACAAGCTCGTATTCAATCCGCTTTGGCTCCGGGGCGGCTGAACGAAAGCGCTTAGCCCCGGAATCCGTATTTCTTCCCCGACGACTTCATCCTGTGAGATTCGTCGGTTGCGTCGATCAGTTCAATCCTTGCTGAAATTTGCCCTTAGCTCTGACGATATAATGGTGATCAATTGCCGGTGCCAGGACGATCATGCGATTAGAAATTGCACGCCAAAGTTTCGATGTTAAGCTATACGAGAAACGCCGGAAGATAATCAAGTGATGATTTTCAGAGGACAATTTTCGAGATCATGCGCAGTTCCCTTTCCGATTGTTCCCGTTTGTGAGCATCACAACGCCGTCAAGACGATTTTTGAGATAGGTTCTAGTGTGCTATGAATAGTCGCTATAAAGTAACTGCCTGCGCAAACGCAAGGCGCAGCGTAGTGCAGGAAAATTTTCATGCGGCAAAACGTACTTTGCTTAATAACATCCTCCATCGCGTTGGCGTTGGTTTGTCTCGCTCAAGCACGGTCTGCGACGAAGATCAGCCGCATAGGGTTTCTCGCTGCTCTTCCCCCGGCTGCCATTTCGAGCCGGCTCGAAGCGTTTCGACGGGGATTGCGCGAGCTTGGCCATGTAGAAGGGCAAAACATTATCATTGAGTATCGATATGCCGGTGGAAATTTCGACCGCCTGCCCCGGCTTGCCGAAGAACTTGTGCGCCT
>JBFJNS010000292.1:0-4508 GCA_041618055.1 Binatia bacterium | reverse complement strand
TTCCTGCATTCGGGTGGGGGGCCTGCTTTGCCAGCAATACGGATATCGGGCTTGCAACGACCGGCTCCAGAGCGACCCAATCCAGAGGCGCCCCCTTGCTCATGTATCCCTGGGCGTGAGGACCATAGCCTATGGTAAAGGGAAATTCTCCGGCGATGACCAACTGAATCCGCCCTCTCGCCCCTCTCTGAAAGACCTGCTCTTGCTCGGAGAGCTGGCGAAAATAAGCCAAGCCTTTCTCCATTCCCCAATGTTGAAGAAGCGCCCCAAACCAGATGAAGCTCTCCGTGTCGTTCACGATCTTCTTCCCCTTCCACCGCGGCTTAAGCAGATCGTCGTAGGTTTTCGGGACGTCGGTGGCTTGAACTAGTTTTGTGTTGTAGGCCAAAACAAAGGTCAGTTGATACAAGGAGGCCCAGTACCCCGCTTTATCTTTTAGATCGGCGTCAATGAACTTGCGCTCGGGTGATTCATAAGGAGTAATGATGCCCTTCTTTCTGAAGACCGGGATCGCGCCACGGCTGTCCGCTC
Organism: Binatia bacterium; assembly: GCA_041618055.1. Classification (GTDB taxonomy): domain Bacteria; phylum Desulfobacterota; class Binatia; order UBA9968; family UBA9968; genus JBFJNS01. Next base: position 3,977 of record JBFJNS010000292.1, on the reverse strand, counting down.
CTAAGATGACATCCGCCGTGTGGGCGTTGGCGGTGAACTCGGAAAGAATTCGATTGACCATCGCTCCGCCACCGCTGCGAACGATCTCAACTTTGACGCCAGGGTAACGTTCCTCGAACATGTCCGCTAGCTTTCGGCTCTCGGGGACCGATAGCACCGTATACCATACGACCTTGCCTTCTTTCTTAGCGGCGTCGGAGAGAACTGCGTCTCCCTGCCCGCGGACAGGTTGAACGAAACCCCAGATCGCCAGGGATGAAATGGCTATTCCGCATATCCATTTTTTCATAACGGTCTCCTTTCATTGTCTTGAAAGTTTTCCGAAGTGGCAAAAGATCGTCTGCGTGGGCCGTTGCGGTATCTATGTAGTGCTTCTATCGACCGCGCCGGGCTATGTCAAACGTTCAAAGCAGTGGGTCCTTCGAGCACGAGTTGAGCTGGGACCTTACCCCTGAGGAGGAAACCAGGCGACAGGCCTTGGCTTCGAAGCAAATTGAGCAATTGTTCGTGATTTTCATGCCAGACCCCTCTCCTGCGCGACAGAACGGGTGGCATCTGGCCCACCGGCTGTCAACACTCACCTATCAGTTCTTGATTGAGAGGGATTTCCTGAGCGCTGAACGCTAATGGCTGACAGCGATTCTCGAGCTATCAAATCCGGCTTGAACTCTGAATCTGCAACCTTGAGCGCACCGACGGCCAGCCTCAGAGCGGCCAATCTTTGGGAAGATCTTTCCGTAGCTTGCGGTATTCAGGATGATCGCTGTGCTCCCGGCGCAGCCGGGCGAGCGCGTCTATCACTTCCTGCTGCTTCATCTTGAGGGTGTTTGAGACCATACCCGTGGTCTCTTCGAAGCCCAGGCTTCAATTGCGGTATCAACCCCGCATGCGCCGGAGGATATAAAGATCGTGATCCGTCTCCGCCATGGAAGGTTTTTTTCCTTTAGGCTTAGCCATCCTGTTCCTCCGGCGGTGTGTGTGCCGAGAAACCGACCTTGTGGGCGGTAATCAGTTCGGTTCGCGCCTGCGGCTCTGATGCCTCATTGACCGTTACCTGAAACCGCACGAATATTCGCCATGCGCATTCCCGCCAGTTTACCCGGAAAATCAAAAATGCGTTTTCAACCACGCTCCCTGGCGCCTCGTGACAAACTACTCGAAACGTGACCTCAACATCCTCGGCTTCGCGTGCAATGACATCTTCTTCAAATATCCATGGCTCGCTTCTGAATTTTCCGTGTGGTAAATGGGCCGCGCGCAGCGCCATCGCCTCTTTCTCCAGATTGTGGATCCTCCATGTGATACGCCATCGCCCTTGCTCGTCGCGCTTGGCGCGCTCGCGTTGTTCAACGCTGATTCGTGGTGGTCTGTCATCGCTTGTTACTCCACCGCGCTTCGCGGTCATGGTCTTTTTTTAATTTCTTTTGTGGAGCTCCCAGTATAACTTTTCGGCCGTCAACGGCAGGTCATAGACTCTCACGCCAACGGCATCGGCGATTGCGTTGGCAATGGCCGCCGCCGTCGGCACATTGGGATTCTCGGCGATGGCTTTGCCGCCGAACGGGGTTGGCCCCGTGGGGCTCTCGACCAGGATCGTTTTTAGCGGCGGCACATCGCCGATAGAAGGGAGCTTGGCATCACCTAAGGTTAATGTTGTGATTCTGCCGTCAACTACCGCATTTTCTTCCATTAACGCAAAGCCAAGGCCGGTGATGACCCCGCCTTCGATCTGACCCGTCAAGGTAAGATGGTTGATCACCACCCCCGTATCATGTGCCGTCGTGAGATTCAGCACTTTGATGGCGCCGGTCGTCGGATCGACTTCCACCTCCGCTACCTGAGCTGTGAATCCGGTGACTTTGGGCGCATTTCCAGGCTCGTGCATGGTCAAGTGAAATACCGGGCCGCCGTTTTCCTTGACTGCGAGCGCCATGGCTTCATCAACGTATAGCGATTTCTTGTTGGGACCGACGAGTTTGGACCCTTGGTGAGACACCTCGGCGGGCTGACATCCAAGCTGCCCGGCGGCTAATGCCAACAGTTTTTCCCGTACCTCTCGCGCCGCCTTGTACACCGCATGGGCCGACGTGTTGGTCTGTTTGCTTCCACCTGTACCCGGATCATAGGGCAGGCTATCGGTATCCTGGAATGTGACACCGACACGGTCCGGGGCCAGGCCCAAGGTTTCGCAAACGATTTGCTGGGCGATGGTATAGAAACCGGGGCCGACGTCGGGAACTCCGGTGAGAATGCTAACTTTGCCGCCCGCTTCAAGCGTGAGGGCAGCGCTAGCCTTGCCTTCAGGGGCTCCCCTTTCGTACATTGCCACGCCCCAGCCGCGATTCTTTTTCGCCCCGCCTTTCTTCCAGCGGGACGCTTGGACCGCCCGCTCCAGCACTTCCCCCGCTAAGATGTGATTCCACTTGTCTCCCATTGGGGAACTATCGCCATCCTGTAGAACGTTGCGGCGGCGAAACTCCGCTGGGTCGATGCCCATTTCCCGGGCAATGATGTCCATTTGCGATTCAAAAGCGAAGACGACCTGGGGGCTGCCGGGGGTCCTGGTCTGTGTGCAGGAAACCTGATTGGTATAGGCGCAAAACGTCTCAACATTGATCGCCGGAACGCGGTACATACTGGCCAGTCGGCGTCCGCCTAATACGGTCACATGGGGATTCGCCTTCTGCGCCGCGTAGGCCCCACCGCTGAAGTAGATTGACGCCTTGATGGCAGTAAGAGTTCCGTCTTCCTTGACCCCGGTGCGCAACGTAATCACGGCAGGGTGCCTGTGGCCGCCGGCCAGAATCTCTTCGGTGGAATCGAAGACCAGCTTCACCGGCCGGTTCGTCGCCTTGGACAACCAGTAAGCGATCGGGACATCGATTAGGGACGCTTTGGCTCCGAAGTCGCCACCGACATGAACGATATGAACTTTTATCTTCTCCTTCGGCACGCCGAAATCCTCGGCCATTTGATCGCGCAGGCCCCAGGGACCCTTATTCGATGCCCAAACCTCGACGCGACCGTCAGCATGAACATGCACAGTGCAGGCATGGGGTTCGAGGTAGCCGTGGTGCGAGAGCGGCGTGCGGAAGGTGTGCTCGAATACGCGTGCGGCGCTTCTAAACCCCTCCTCGAGATCGCCGTTCTTCCATTGCATATAGGACTGAAGATTATGCGTGGATATGCCTTCCGGGACGGCTGGTGCGTTCTTGAACTTTGAACGATCCTCGTGGATCGCATACGAGTCGGACTCCAGGGCCTTCACAGGATCGCTGACATGGGGAAGCTCTTCATAGTCGACGTCGATCAGCGTGAGCGCCTTCTCCGCGATCTCCTCTGTGTCCGCCGCAACCGCGGCAACCGCGTCGCCGACAAAGCGCACGCGATCGGCCGCCAGCACCGGCTGGTCTTTGATACGGCTGCCGACAAATACGTTCGGAACATCGGCTCCGGTTAGAACCGCATGAACACCCTCAAGCTCCTTGGCTCTAGCCGTATCGATGCTCTTGATGCGCCCATGGGGGATTGGGCTGCGAAGCGTCTTGGCCCACAAGAGCCCCTCGAAAGGCAGATCCGCTGCGAACTTCGTCTTGCCTGTGACCTTACCCTCACCTTCAATCCGCGGTATCGGTTTTCCAACGGTGCGAAACGCCAAGTTTCACCTCCACGTTTTAAATATTCCGCATTGATGTGCGCACTCTATCCCAAAACCATGGGTGCACACAATTCGCTCAAATCGTTCTTTCCGTTCTCGAGGTTGAAAGCCTCTTTGGCCCACTGCGCTAGGAACTAACCCGTAATCATCCCTCATGTCAAATAAACCGGCGGGAATCATGGACTTTTCCTACAATCCTAAAGTAATATCAAGAACATTATTTAAGCCACTGACGCATCTATCTTCGCATATCGTAGGAGGTTGTATGTTCGACTTTTTCTTTCCGACGCATCCTTTCGGCGGCCAGACTCTCCGTCTC
>JBFJNS010000291.1:0-4530 GCA_041618055.1 Binatia bacterium | reverse complement strand
TAACCAGCGCCTACTTTCTGACCTTCGCCGCCTTCCAGCTGCCGCTCGGCGTGCTGCTGGATCGCTACGGTCCGCGGCGAGTGGATTCGCTGCTGCTCTTATTCGCCGCCTTTGGCGCCTTTCTCTTCGCCACCGGAGAGAGCGTGACCCAGCTCGTCATCGCCCGGGCGTTCATCGGCTTGGGCGTATCCGCGTGTCTCATGGCGAGCTTCAAGGCCTTCGTCATGTGGTTTCCCTCCGAGCGCCTGCCTTTAGTCAATGGCTGCATCATGGCGGTGGGCGGATTCGGCGCGTTATTGGTAACGGCGCCCATGGAGGCGCTGCTCGCCATCATCGAGTGGCGGGATGTTTTCTTCATCATGCTCGCCTTCGCCGCCACTGCTTCCGCCGCGATCTTCTTTATCGTGCCGAAGCGCCCGGAGGAGCACACGGTCAGCCAGGAGAGCATGAGCGCGCAGGTGCGCGGTCTGGTGGGCGTATTCAAAAGCCCGTTGTTCTGGCGCATCGCGCCGATTGCCACAGCATCGCAAGCCGCATTTCTTTCCATTCAGGGCCTTTGGGCGGGACCGTGGCTCAAGGACGTGGCGGAGCTTTCGCGCCAGGCGGTGGGCGAGCACCTGGCGCTGATCCCGGTGTCGATGATCATTGGCTTCTTGAGCTTCGGCTTTATTTCCGATCGCTTGAGGAAAGTGGGCGTCCGCACGGTCACCGTGGCGGCCGCCGGCATGCTGCTGTTCATGCTGGCGCAGTTCGCTTTGATTCTTGCGCCGGGCGTGACTCCGGCCTTGCTCTGGTGCGCCTTCGGTCTCTTTGGCACCAGCGGCATCGTCTGCTATGCGGTGCTGTCGCAGTCGTATCCAAAGACCCTCGCCGGCAGGGTCAACACCGCCCTTAATGTGCTCGCCTTCTCCGCCGCTTTCGGCGCCCAGTGGGGCCTCGGCGGCCTGATCGGACTCTTCCCCGCCGAGGCCGCCGGCGCCTACGAGCCGGGCGGCTACCAGCTCGCCTTCGCCGTCACCCTGGGCATCCAGCTCGTCTGCTTTATCTGGCTTATCTGGCCGCGTCGCAATGCTGCGGCAAAGTTTTGAATCGTAGCTGAAATTCAGAAAGCGGTTATTCGATAACCGATGTGGCACGGTGAATTAATCGAGTCTGAAACAATTGATTTGCGCTCAGTGATCACCATCGCCGATGTCTTGCTTAAGTTCTCTGAGCTTGGAACGGAGCTTTTCCTGACGCCGGGCTGACGCATCGGTGACCTTTCGGACGTCTAAATTCAAGCTTTCGACGAACACGTTATCCAACTCCTTTGGCATGCCCTGGATAGCCAGACTGGCCCGCTCGCGTATTCCTTCGAATATTTGAACCTTTTCATCCAGGAAATCCGTGGCATCAAATCCTAAACCAGCAATATAGTCGCCGTATCTCTGCAAGCGGCTGTGCAATAGATGCACGTATTCTCCAAGGAGAAACTCCGTGGCGATGATGAATGAACGCGGTGGCTTGGCCGCAAGGGTGTTCAGCGCGTTTATGATATCGAACAAGCTGTCCGAAAAGCTCATAAGGAGCTCACGATATTCGATATCTATGCGTTCTGCCTCTCGGATTCGCTCATCGAATCTTGCCGTTTTAGACCACCAGATCGAAAGAAGAAAACCCAAAGTGATCGCAAAGAGACTGGTGATGATGATTTTGATGGCATAAAGTGGACCAACGAGAATTTGCATCTGTTCAAATAGATAGACCGATCCACCGAAGAGTATGACGAAGATTACGATCAGAGCGAAAATAGGATTCGCAAACATATTTGATTTAAGTTTCCCGCGGGCTCTTTCTATCCACTCGCCATGCCTGAGCTCCATTTGAGGAAGTTCAGAGGATTCGGTTCCGCGATTGATCAAAACTTTTTTTGCACTCGCGTCCGAGCGCTCGCCCTTGCTGATACTTTCCTTTACGTATTCGTTCATGTCTCGATTTCCTTCACTGAGCAGTGGCACCGCGGTTTGCGTCGATGTTTGCGGCTTGCTCAGTGCTTGTATTCGCCTGTTAACGTAACCGTCGTTCCAAGTTCGGAGAGCGAAGTGCTGCTTCCGGTAATCTTGAATAGATAAGGTCCCGTCTGATTTATCAATGCAAAGACAGAATCTGCTGCCTGGCCGTTCGCAGTTGGCAAGTGGAGCGGTGAGGATTCACTGCTCGTGGCAGTTTTTTGGGACAGCTGCTCTTTGGTACTGATCTCTTCATAGTCCGAGAGCGCCATCTTGATGAGTTTGCTTGCACCGCTGGGTTGTCTTGAAATCTCGATGATGACCGTGTTGCTTTCGATGGTTCTCCAAGTAATTCCGAAGTCATCCGCCCCTGAGACATCCGATGCCCCTATACGAGTGAACCGAAACGGCGCTGTCTCCACTAAGTCGTGACTGGATTGTTTTTCACGTGCCGGCGCGACAGCGACATGCACTCTTAACTGTGCCGCAGCGCTCCTTCCCTCTCGGTCGGTTACTTGCAGCTCGAACGCATAATCTCCTTTTGTCTCGAGTTTTCGATTGATGTAGGTCTCGAAATTCAGCGTAAGGTCTGAGAGTTGTCTGACGGTTGTTGAAAGGCCGAATAGCTCGAAATTAGCCGTATCCGAGGTTCTAGCGAGATCCACCTCGTAGGATCTCTCTTTAATGCGCAGCTCCTTAATATGGTTCGGAACTTCAAAGCGCACACGTAGACGGCCAAAGTTACCCAATTCGCCTTGCTGCATCTCAGTCAGGTCGAAACCCTGGGCAGTAATCTCGGGGATTTGCTGCCCCGTGGCTTGCGCTTCGCCGACCAGTGATAACGCAATTAGAAGCGCTGCGGACCGAAACCAATATGACAGCCGCATAGCTCAATAAATCCTTATATTCCTTTTAATCCTAATGCCCAAAAGGCATATCTTCTTTTCGCCAGAATCGAGAAGGGAGAATCCTGTCGTGTGGCCGGAAGTTGTTTCTTCTTTTACGAAATACGACTCGATTAATGCAGCGGTCATTACCTAGCGATTACGACGAGTGACCACCATGCATTGCAGATGAGAGAAATCCCCTTCTAACAATATTTATTGAATAGTTTATTTCTGTATCCATATGTTCGCTTGATCGGGATCAATTTAACTTTCATTAATTACGAATTTCGGAAGAACAGGCGAAGCCGAAATATTTTTAAAAGGCTTGAGAACATAACGGTCGGGCCCTTAACTCGCTTGTCGGTTAATTGCAAGACCAGACGATATGGGTGCCGCACTTGGACTCGTGACTCTTCAATGACTCCGCCATGACCGGGTGGCCGTGATCTACGGCGATGTCGAGCGGTCGCATGCCATGATTGTCAATCGAATTGAAATCAGCGCCGCTTGAAACAATCAGGTTAACTACGAGGTCATGCCCGTTGGTTATCGACAAAATTGAGGGAGCCGGGGCCGAAATGTTGGATATGCGGTCGATTCTGACGGCCCCAGCCCTTTTGTCTAACAAGAGTCAGGTGCCGTTCCGCACTTTGCGCCTTGACTCTTCAGAAACTCAGCAATGTCCCAAAAACCAAACGCCAAAGCGTTATCGAGCGGTCGCAAACCACGATCCTCGGTCGAATTGACATCGGCACCGCTTGAAACGAGCAGCTTAGCTACGGCCTCATGCCCCTTGGTTACCGCGTAGAACAACGGTGAGACACTTGTGAAGTCCTTTGCATCCACATTGGCCTTGTTGTCTATAAGAAACTTTACGGTCTGTAGATGCCCGTTGTCGGCTGCGTAGGACAATGGTGTGCGTTGCGCCAGGTCCCTGGCATTGACATCGGTACCGGCAGCAATGAGCCGGGTTACCTCGTCCAAATTTCCATCCTTTGCTGCCTCATGTATGGGATCAGCCCCTGCGGCCGGAGCAAGGGACATGCTTAGCAGAAACAGATACGCAAGTCTGCAATTTGTGAATTTCATTGGATTCACCTCCAATCTTGATGGCTAAGCGCCGAGTGAGGCTTGATCTCCAGCGGCGCTTCTGCCAGACACGGTAGTAGGGAACGCGAATTCGCCGGCACGAGCAGACAAAACAAAAATGCGCTTGAGCCCATGTCACGTTCCTCCGTGAAGAGCCCGATTCCCGAGTTAGGTGGGGCGATCGGGAATCCATACAGCTCCGTCGTAAAGAGGGCGACGGAAGCCAGGCGGCCGCTGCAGGACGCAGCTCAAAGGAAGGGGGGCCGCTATCCCCGAAACACGAGAATACCGCGCTCTAGGTGGAGCTTATGCTGAAATATATGCCCTTCAACATTTACAGAAAAGGAGTCCGGGCCAAAATTTCTCGACAAATTTCGGCCGTGAAGAAAGGCTGAGAACGGAACTTTTTGCTGCAAGCAAGAAAAACAAAAAAGGAGCCAGGGTCGAAATGTTTCGAGAACGGAACTTTTTGCTTTCAAGCAAAAAAACGTCGGGACCGAAATGTTCCGAAAACTTTCGGCCTCAAAAAAAAGCTAAGATCGGATTTGGATTTTTGGGCATCAGTC
>JBFJNS010000290.1:0-4530 GCA_041618055.1 Binatia bacterium | reverse complement strand
CCGGTAGCCCATCGCCCCGCTGCGCAAAAAGGCAAAGCCCGTGCCCGTCGGGTTATCGGCTCCGCGGGCATGCGCGTTCCAAGGCTTCTGAATTCCTCTGTTCAGAATCAACCTTTCATGCGAACTCCTCGATGGCCCGGACAGAGAACTTCTGCGCTTGTCATTGATGAAAAAGAGTTCCAATAATAAGTCGCACAATTGCAAAAAGGATCGTGAACATGAACTGAATACCCGCGATTTCCCCCTTTTTATTAGGCATGACTTTTGCCCGCTTGTAGTGGGAATACGGGTCTAATCCCTGGCTCTCCCACAGCGAATCAAGAGTCTACATGGCTCCAGCGAACCACTCGAAGGGGGGTCATATGCTCAACGTGATGGAATCCGACCAGCGGCTTCTTTGGGGGCTTGTGCTGGCCGCCGGAGATGGCAGACGCATGCAGCAGCACGTTGAAAAATTGAAAGGGAAGACCCTGCCCAAACAGTATGTCAATTTTGTTGGCCAGCGTTCAATGCTCGAGCATACGTTTCAGCGAGTCGAAAAGCTGATCCACGCTGAACGAATTCTGACAGTGGTCAGCGAGGAGCATCTGTCTCATGCCGAAGTTCAGAAACAGTTACATGAGCGGCCACAGAAAAGCGTGATTGTCCAACCGCAAAACAGAGATACCGGACCGGGCATTCTCCTGCCTCTAATATTTCTCCGCAAGCGCTGCCCGGAGGCGATTGTCGCCGTGTTCCCATCGGATCACTTCATATTGGAAGAATTCCGTTTCATGAACTATGTACATCTCGCGAGCCAGGCAGTTCTCCACGATCCCTCGCGTATTGTTTTGCTCGCCGTCGAGGCCCAGGAGCCCGAAACCGAATACGGCTATATCGTGCCACGAGAGGGTTTACGCGGTTTTGGCACGCGACAAGTCGCCGGTTTCGTGGAAAAGCCGAGCATGCCCATGGCACTCGAGTTGATGCTGGCGGGTGGGCTTTGGAATACAATGACCATGGTCTTCAAGGTCAAGACTTTGCTCCGATTGGTAAGCAAATACTATCCGAAGATATGGTTGAGTTTTTGCCGCATACTACAGACCATAGGCACAGCGCAGCAGCAATCGACGATCAACGAAACCTACAGGTCGCTGGAACCCGTCAACTTCTCAAAAGGCCTGCTCGAAACAATCGCCCATCGAGAGTCCGATGCGGTATCGGTGCTTCCGGTAAGGAGGGTCTATTGGAGTGATTGGGGTTCGCCGGAGCGCATTCTGCGAGTGCTGAGAACTTTACGCCATCCTGGCAGCGGAGGCTCGCCATTTCATCGTCGAGTCGAAGCTCGGAATGTGAAAGAAAGAAACAAGCGGGCGTCTCATCCGCCCGTACGCTCGCTCGTCCCGGGTGGGGCATAAACTTACAGAGTCAACCGACCAACGGGCAGAAAGGGGCGAACTGATGAACGCGATATTTGTGATTAGAATTTATCGGCTGTTAATCCTGACGGTCGTCCTGTTTACTCTTGCACTGGGTTCCTGGGCGGGGAACGGGTTTTCTCAAACCGTCAGGACACGGCAAGAGGTCACACGCATTCTTGTTTTGGAAAATGTGAAAGTACAGGACGGTGCCGTTTCCGGAGTGATTCACAACCGGTCAACGCACACCGTGCGCGATGTGGAGCTTTTTATTCGCTATACCTGGCTGTGGGATGACGAATTCCATCCCGGCAAGGTCGACCCGGGAACGTCGGCAATCCACACCTTGCGACAAGAAATCTCGCCCGGGGGAACCGCCCGCTTTACTTTCACGCCATCACCGCCACTACCGAAAGTTCGGGGAGGACGCTTCGACACCTCGGTGTCAGTGGCCGGTTTTACTGAAATTATCCCGCAGGCAAGGTAAGGACCCGCACTCGTTGATTGACCCTTACCTACCCGGCCAACATTGCATTCGGCCTCACTCTTCTTGAATCAGATAATGATCGTTGATGTGGGCAAGAATTTCCGCCCGGTCGGGATTCGCTCCACTTGGCGCTGCTCGCTCTAATTTTCGCAGCCCTTTCGCCAATTGTTGATCGCCGATCACCTCGCCGACCCAGCGGGAGAAGTCGCCGGCAGCGAGATGATGGCGCAAGGACGCTAGCGGCGCCGTTTGGATCGCGTTGCGGAATTCCAACATGTTACGTACCATCATCGAGGTACCGGCGCCGACAAAGCGGAAAGCTTTGTCGTCGGATAACGTTGTGTCGGCGTACTTGCGGGCATGATGAGCATGGCGGGTTGTCCGGTCGGCGGGCAAGAAAATTTGCCAGGGCGATTCTGGGGAAGCTGTCTGCAGAAGTCCCGCCCAAGACCCTTTTATGCCGTCCAGGGCAGCGTGGGCCACCAGGTCTGGCCGCCCATGGGCTTGCAAGATCTTAGTGGTAAAGTAGCGCTCCTCCTCGACTTTGGTGCTAGTGATAATATGCGCGCTGATATGATTGAAGACCTCCGCTGCGAGGATGCTCGTGCGGTAGGTGATCAAACCAAAGCTGCCAGTCTGGCTCTCAAGGTGTTTGATGCAAGGGCTTGAGGCGTAAAAGAAATAGTGGGCCTCGTCAATCAGAACCCAGTGAGGAATACCGGTGGCACTTCGGGTTTCCTGGAGGGCTGCAAGCAATTGGTCCACATAGTTGACCTGCTCCCGTGGCGCGAGAGAGGACAACCCGAGAATAAGACTCAAAGGTTCTGCAGCTATCAGCTTGGCGGCCGCATGCGGTGTGGGCACAGCGAGGTCCTGACCAAAGGTCACGATTCCAGGACGCTGACCTAACTGCGCATGGTCCCCCTCCGGGTCGATTACACAGATACGGTAATTTTGCTCAAGCAACTGCTCCGCGATCAAACCGGCAATCCAGGACTTGCCCGAACGCGGGTCACCGCTGACGACAAAATTCACTCCCGACGTCGGCAAAGCAGCAATCTTGCCGCTGCTCGATTTGCCCAAAGCGATTGTGCGACGCGGTGGCGTAGGAAGAGTCCCGCCTCCATCAAGCAGCCTGCGAATGTAAAGAGCCACACCCGCGCCGCCGGGCTGCGAAATCCGGTCATCGGCCGAAGCCATCACCGAAGGGATCGAGCCTCGAGCGGCCACACCGACCTCCGCACTCATGAGCATCGGGATATCGTTTTCCGCGTCGCCGAAGGCAACCATGTTGCGCTCGGAGCGGCCCAACGCAGCGAGCGCGCAACGGATGCCCGTTGCCTTGTTGATTCCACTGGGGAGAACCATCAAGGCGGCCCGATTGAATATCAATTGCCCGTCTATCCCGATGCGGCGAATCAGGTCGAGCAACGGCTTGGCGTGTTGTTCCCCGGTACCTACGATCACTGAACCGGTGTGAAAGGGGATGCCCTCGGCACGCAGCGCGCCCAAGAACTTTTCCGTAGGCGGCTTGCCCAGTTGAATGATGCGGCCGACACCGCAGAGACACACCACCGCGCCGTTTTCCGCCACCACCGCGTCGAACGGCGATTCTCCCTCGCAGGCGCGCTGGACATCCTCAAGCACGCGACCCGTCGCCAGAAGCGTAAGGATGCCCTGCGTCCGCGCCGCCGCCAAAGCCGCGTAAAGTTCGGGGGCGGGGTGACCGTCGGTTGCACTCGTGCCGTCGAAGTCGCAAGCAATCACCCGACAATACACCTTACACAGCCCCCGCCAATTTTCGATCGCTCAGGCAGCTCTTTTTTTTCTTTCCTGAGCGAGCCGCACGACGCGGGGCTGAACGATCCGCTCAAAGTCCTTGTAGCGCAGGCGAATCGTCTGCACATGATTACCGGCGTTGAAGAAGATGAACTCGTCTTGCTCTAGAGCCGGATCGACATAAACGGGAAGTCCGAAAAGATTCCCGAATGGCGGCATGGCTCCGATCTCACAATCGGGAAACCGGGAGATGAACTCGTCCTCTGTCGCCAGTCGTACCTCGTTCGCGCCAAGGCTCTGCTTGACCGTACTTAAGCTGACTTTTTGAGTGCCCATCAACACGCTCATGATAAGCGCGCCATCGACTTTGAGCATCACCACCTTGGCCAATTCATTCCCGGAAACATGCTGTTTGGCCGCGATCTCCTGCGCCGTATACGCGAGTGCGTGGTTGTAAACCTCATAAGAGACTCGCGCTTCATCGAGCATTTCTTTTAATCGTCGCATGATTGGCATACGCCTCTCCTTTCCCTTCTCTCTTTGCGCCCAGGTTTTCGCCCTTCTCCGTCAACCCCTTCCCCGGAATGCGAGAGTAACGAAACCTCAATCAGTCAATGAATACACCGATACCCGTTAGCAATAAACTGAAGGCGCAAAAATCGTGCCCGATGTGGTTGATCTCACGTGGTCAAAATTTCACCAGATGGCTACTCGACGGGCTGAATCAAATCCTTTTGCCATGTAGTCTTCGCTTTTCACTCATGAGAAGAGATTATGCTTGATTTCTCACAGCTAAGAAGCAATGATCATAGTGCAAACCCAGGGCGCTAAATTTGCTGAAAAATCATATTTAAGCCCGTCATTTGT
>JBFJNS010000289.1:0-4558 GCA_041618055.1 Binatia bacterium | reverse complement strand
GCCGGTCGAAGCGACCTTGAGGAACGGGCATGTGGTGACCGTGGAGCCCGGGCTGTACTATCATGGCATTGGGGGGGTACGTCTGGAAGACGTCGTTTTGGTTACGGCCAGGGGCAACCGTAATCTAACTCATTGCCCCCAGTTCCTGGAGATCTAGCGGAGGGTCGCAGGTCATTAGCCCGCATCGCTCATGTTGCGAAAATCTCGCACTCGAGGTATCCCTTTGCCCGTCCGCCCGGCACAGCCTGTCGATGGGCAATCTGCGGGATTGAGTCCAAAAAACTCTTAGCATCTGCTTATTGATTTTGCGTTGGGTACATCGACTGAATATCGCTTTTTTGCCGGAAAAAAGCCGCGAATCATTGGTCATCGCGGCGCCGCTGGCGAAGCCCCGGAGAACACTCTTGCCGCGTTTTACAAAGGACTAGAACAAGGGGCTCATCTGATCGAGTTGGATGTCCAGGCGACTCGGGACGGAAAGGCCGTCGTCATCCATGATAGCACCCTGGATCGTACCACGAACGGTCATGGCCCCCTCAACGCTCGCTCGCTCAGTGAGATCAGGGCGCTGGATGCCGGCTATAACTTTAGCTTGGATCTCGGGCAAACCTATCCATATCGCAGCCAAGGTGTCCGGATACCAACGCTCGAGGAGTTTTTTGTCGCTCTACCCAACGCGAAGGCGATCATCGAAATCAAGCCGGAATCGCCGAATATCGCGGCGACCGTGATCGACACGATTCATCGACTCGGGAAGGACGACCAAGTCCTCCTTGCTAGCGAGCGGGACAGTATTCTGACCGAAATTCGTCAATCCCTCACCATGCAGGGGCTGAAGATGTCTACGGGTTTTTCCTACGGCGATGTCGCCGAGTTCTTGGGCCATATTTCCGCCGCTTCCTTGGGTGAATACCGGCCCTCCGGGCAAGCTTTGCAGGTGCCCTGCGAGTACGAAGGCACCACAATCGTCAACGCTGCAACGGTGGAAGCGGCACACCGATTGAATCTGGAGATTTTTGTTTGGACAATCAATGACGTCGATGAGATGAAACGCTTGCTTGCGCTTGGCGTCGACGGCATCATCACCGACAATCCCTCCCGACTGGCTTCGCTGTTAGCAGCAATGAAGCCATGATCGCGAAGACGGAATTCCTCGAAACCCTCCTCGACGAGCTTGAATCCTCCAACAAGCGGGTCATCCGCCGCGCCGTCGATGCGCTGATTCCGCTCACCGCGGGATCGCCCGAGGTGGCCGTTCGGCTCCATCACATGCTCGACGATTCGCGGCGCAAAAATTTGTGGTCCGTCGCTTATGTCTTGGCCCATGTGCCTCTACCGTCCGCAAGGGTGCTTGAGACTTTATGCGCTGCGCTGGACGACGGCGATTCCGATATTCGCTGGGCGATTGCCCTGGCTCTCATTCGGTTGGGTAAAACCGACCGCGAGGTGATCGCTTTTCTCCTAAGACTTTTGACGCAGGGAACGCCGACACAGAGAAGAATGGCAATCTACTGCATTCGCGACTTGGAATTGACGGATTGCTTAAGCTTGGAGGCTCTCTCGCGCTCGCTCAACGATTCTGAGCCAGCCGTTCGAGTCGCCGCCGCGACAAGCTTGAAACAGAGAACCGATGTTGATCACAGGGTAAAAAACCGCCTTCTACAACTTTTCCTGTACGATCCGGACAGTCGCGTACGAAATGCCGCCGCCATTTCCCTCGCCCACTTTGGATCGCCGTCCGATGAATTTCTTTCAGCTTTAGAGAAGGCAATTCAAGGCGCTGACACTCGCTTGTCGAAAGCCGCCACGGCGGCGTTACGGGCCCTGAAGCACAAAGGGCCCATCTCACACGGCGATGAATAGCCGGTGAAACGGGCCCTTGGGGTGGACTGAGGGGGACTCCCAGGCTTCAAGCGAGAATCCCCGTCACAGATTCCACTTGAAGCCTAAGTCTCAGCCACCTCGCAGTCAGTACATTTGTCTATCATGTCTGGACCACCTCCTTTCCCTGCTGAAAACTAGTTTAGGGAAGAGGCTCCCGTCTGTCAATTGAAAAACGGCTCTCAGGAAAAATTTTTTCGCTCCGATCCGGAAATTGAAACGTCGAGGAGGAGATTACACCCGAATTCCGATGAAACTGATCTGCCGACCTGTCTCTTGTCGCTCGCGTCGATAGGAAAAGAATTCATCCGGCGTGCAGCTCGTGCACGGCCCAAGCTCATAAATCCGCTCCGGGAGGAGGCCGGCGTGCTCAAGGATGGCCCGGTTCATGCGTTTCAAATCGAGAAACGTTTTTCCATTCCTGTTCTCCACGGCCGGCTCGGCAAGTTTACCCCATCGGTCGATGAGAGGGCGCGAGACATCTTCTTTAACTTCATAGCAGCAGGCGCCTATGGCTGGCCCAAGGCCGGCCTCGATGCCACCGGTAGGAATATTGTATTCCTCCTTGAACAGGCGAACCAACTTTGCCGCAATGCCTTCCACGGTGCCGCGCCAGCCTGCGTGCACGGCAGCCACAAGCTTTTGCCGCGGGGCCAGAAATAGAATCGGCACGCAGTCAGCAGTCAACACCCCAAGGTATGCTTGCGTGGCCTGCGTGACCATGCCGTCGGCTTCGCCGACTTCTTTGGCAGTATTGTCTTCCACGTGCACAATCTGATCGCCGTGGACCTGTCTCATGGTGACAATGCGGCCGTCATGCATCTCGACGGCCCGCTTCATGTCACACATATTGTCCTTAACGATTTCAGTGTCGTCACCGACGCGGAACGACAGATTCAACTCCGCATAGGTACCGACGCTTTTGCCGCCGCGGCGCCCGAGAAAACCGTGCAGCAGATAGTCGTACTTTTGCCATTGCGGCACTTTGAGCCATATGATTTCCATAGAGGCCTTATTGTGCTTGGTTCTTCATCGGACCGCAAGTTCTGCAAAGCGCAGAACTCGTTTAGATACTTGTGAGAAAAATGTGAGGTAAAAGAGAAGGGTGATCAAGGACCATCTCCATGACGATTTTCGGACACACGGGGGAAACGTTCTTGAGACTCATCAAAAGTTGCGGCTCAGGCTCTCTTTATTATATGGTCAGCAGATCCCGGCGCTGTCCCAACGGATTCACGTTGGCGGGAGACGGGACTATTGAATGGTCTCTCGCATTTACTGAACAATAGACATCTCCGGATACGGGAAATCATATATGCCCGCGGGAAAATATACCGACACCCTCAAACATCCAGGGTTCTTGCCGTTTTTCTGGACCCAGTTCCTCGGCGCCTTTAACGACAACTTTTACAAGATGGTTGTCTCCATGTATGCCATCGAAGCCGCCGGCTCGCCCGCCAGCGCGGCTCCTTATCTTGCGCTGATCGGCGCTTTATTCATTCTGCCGTTTTTTCTCTTCTCCGGATATGCCGGCCACATTGCCGATGTCTTCAGTAAACGATCCGTCCTGGTTTTCACCAAGGCGTTCGAAATACTCGCCATGATCTTTGCCCTGTTCGCTTTCTTCTCCGGGCGCCTGGAACTAACCTTCACCATCGTATTCTTGATGGCCTTGCAGTCCACTTTTTTCAGCCCCGCCAAGTACGGCATCCTGCCCGAAATGCTCCCTCCCGCCGATCTCTCCCGGGGCAACGGTCTTTTGGAAATGAGCACCTTCCTGGCCATTATCCTTGGAACCGCCATCGGCAGCGTAGTCTTTGGCCTATGGAAGGATCATCTGGACTGGATCGGGTTTATTTTGATCTTCATCGCAGTACTGGGAACCGTGACCAGCTTGGGAATCCCTCGAGTACCTCCTTCCGGCGCGACGAAACCGTTTAAACTCAACCCCTGGGCAGAAATTACCGGCGGCATCCGGCGTTTGTGGCAAGATCCGCAGCTCTGGCTAACCGTCTTTGGCCTCTCGTACTTCTGGTTCCTCGGCGCCCTGATGCAAATGGACATCCTGCTCTTCGGAAAGGAAATCCTTGAACTGGACGATCTTCGCAACGGCTTATTGGTAACCGCCCTTGCACTGGGGATCGGTGTAGGCAGCCTGGCCGCAGGCCGGCTCTCCGGCGACAAGGTGGAACTCGGGCTGGTTCCCCTGGGGTCGTTGGCAATGGGACTGTTCTCGATTCTTCTTTATATTGCCGAGCATTCATATCTTCTGGTGACGGTGGCCTTGGTTGCGCTCGGATTCTCCGCCGGGCTTTTTGCAGTGCCGCTGAATGCGCTCTTGCAGCAGCGCAGTGGCAAGGAGGAAAAAGGCCAGTTGATTGCGACTAACAACTTTCTCAACACCCTGGGTATCCTTTTGGCATCAGGCGTTTTTTGGACGCTGCGCCACTGGCTGCAAATCCCCCCGGATCAAATCCTCATACTCCTCGGTCTGCTCACGGTAGCAGCCACGGTCTATATGCTCTACGCGCTGCCCGAATTCGTGGTTCGCTTCTTCCTCTGGCTACTGACGCACACGCTTTATCGAATACGTATCATCGGCCAGGAGCATGTTCCCATTCGCGGTCCGGCGCTTCTAGTGTCCAATCACGTCTCATTCGTTGATGCGCTGCTCATC
>JBFJNS010000288.1:0-4575 GCA_041618055.1 Binatia bacterium | reverse complement strand
GCGCCAGGGACACAACTCGGAGGATTTGGTGCAAACCGCTCATCAACCCCGGCTCTGCATGCCCTCGGATGCGGGGCGGGGATGGTCGCGAAGCCCTTTCAATCGCCAAAGCCGTGGAACAGATCGAGGTCCAGGTCCAGGAAGTAAAGTCTGCATCGATAGTACGCTCAGCCCATTGACCGTCAGCTCGACCTATGGAAAGACCCGCCGTTCTGAGCAACGGCTAAAGCGGGATGCGACCTCCTTATACCTCGAGCTCGCTCGCCAACTGTGCGCGTTCGTCGCAGTGATTAACAGCATGGCAAATGCAGCATCGAAGAGCAGTGAGACAGGAGGTATGGTGGCCTGTGATGCGGGGCCCGACGGCGGTGGCTCGGCGCATTGCCTTACCCGAAGCTCCTTTTGCTGAGTGGAAGCAAGACATGAACGAAATTCTTTCGTCCGAACCGCATCGCCAGATGCTCGATTAGGCGAGAAAGGGCGGTATCTTCTATATGCGGCAGGTAGATTACCTGGATGAGGCGGCGATCCACTGCGACGGTGTCTCGGGCCAGTGGCCTCTGGGCGGAGGTACCAAACTGCGCGAAGAAATTTGCGCAAACCCGCTCAATCGAGACGACTCGAGCTCGCGTAAGAGGAAGCGACCAGAAAGGAAACCAGCCAATAGAGATCAGTATTGCGAAGAATTCGACACCTATTCAGGCGAGGAGCAAGCGAACGGCTGGTTTGATGCGGGCCCCTCACATGCGCTTCAGTGGGTGCTTTTTTCAGGACTTTGAAAACACAAAGCGCAGGCATGGCCTTTGGACCCGAGTCCAAGGAAACGAACGTCCACTGCTCACTCAACCTGGATGGCCGTGGCGACTGGAGCACGTATCGATTTCGAGGCGTGACCAGGATATTTCAAGAGACCCAGGAATATTTCCCGGAAACGTTTCGATCCCGCATGGTTGAAACCAAACAAGAGTCTCGCCAGCACGCGGGGGCGGTATCCACGTTGGATGCCGCGACCGCTGCTGGAATTCCAGCAGCGGTCGCGAAGCTCATCCTACGTTACTGGGCACATATTGCGCTCGCGGAAATGGTGACCGCATCCTCGAGGACGGGTGGTTCGCCCGGGAGACAACCGGTGGATTTCGCGCACACCGCTTGACAAGCCCAGCCGCCAACCGATGCGGAGCCGGGAGCAGTAGCCGCAAATCCCGTCCAAACCTCGGGGCTGCCGAACAGGGTTGAGGTGTCACCCAAGGCGACGGCGTTCTTGCCATTAAGGTCCGTGCGGACGATTTGCCCACCGCCTTGGGAGTTCAGGAAGTAGAAGTACTTGCCATCGGTCCCAAAGCCAGTCAATCCGCTAATGCCCTCGGTTGCGAACAGGGTATCGGGGTTTTCCACGAAGATATCGCCCACGGGATTCAAAGCAAGGTCCGTTTTGACGATCTTACCGCGGAACGCCGGACCGGCATCGGTGTTCGTGTTCAGCAGATAGAGATGCTGACCGTCAAACGCGATCCGCAGGTAATCTTCAGGAGCGCCGAAAATGGTCTTCGTCGTCCCCACATCCACCAAGGTGCCGTCAGAATTTAATCTGACGATATTGCCGAGGAAGAAAGGGGTATCCGGATTGTTGTTCATGAAGTAAATGGTAATGCCATCATCAGTGCCTATGCTTCCCCAATCCGCAACGGCGTTGGGAAACGGGGAGAACCCCACATCCTGTGCGCCCACTAGGTCTGTTGATTTGACGATCTTGCCTTGAAACAGGGGGCCGGCGTTTATATCCGTGTTCAGAAAGTAGCCCGTCAACAACTTCAACGGTGACGAACTGGAGATCACCCAGCCACCCGCCGCGGTCTGGTTTATCTCACACCCTCCGCTGATCCTGTTCGGATTGGTGGCGGGGCAGGTAGGCGAGGCGGCAACGTCGGAGAGACTGCCTTCGTCGTTGTTTACGAGCGAATCGTTTACGGGTTGTGAAGGAGTCGAGACGATGGCGACCAAGATCGACTCCCCAGGAGGTCCTTGAGGACCCTCTGGTCCTTGGGGTCCAGGCGGTCCCGGAGGCCCTGGCGGACCAGTGTCACCTGGCGGTCCGTCGGGACCTTCTGGTCCTTGAGGACCCGTCGGTCCGGTGGCACCAGTCTCACCCTGAGGTCCCGCCGGCCCAGTGTCACCTGGCGGTCCAGCGGGGCCTTCCGGTCCAGGCGGTCCAGGCGGTCCGACAAGGCCTTCGTTGAAATGGAGCTCGAACCGGTCGACTCTCTGTGTGTCAGCTGTCCTCACCTTCACCCGGTAGTTTGTGTCCGCGACGAGCGTAAACCCAGTTAAATCTGCGACGATAATATCGTTATTATGAAAGAGAACGGGGAGACGAGGACTATCGTCACCCATTTTTACGACGACCCTCTGATTTGTGGGGAACGAACCTTTGAGGGTCAGGGTGTCGGGTGCTCCAAAAAACTCTACGTCCCCGAAGGTTACGTAGGCTTCCCGGATCTTCATCGCATGCGCCGGAGACGATGCGAGAGCAACGGCTATGCCGACTGCGACAAGCCAACTATAAAACTTCAGCACATTAAACATGTCATTATTCCCTTCGTTATAGGGCGGATGGTACCGCTGGTACCACCGCCTCTTAGTTTGTATTACATCTACCTATTGGGACTAGACGCTCGGCAAATAAGCTGTGCGCTTGGACCTTGTACTGTGCGCCCCTGACTCGCTGCAACATAAACTTCGAGCTGCAACGTTTGCTTGAGATAAGCGTGGCGAATTGCACGCCAACTTTTACCAGTCAGGGAAACGCTGCTCCAAGCGCTGGATCACCCGCACACCCTATTTAGATTTCGATTCCTTTGACTTGGCTGGCGTGCTGGGGAAAATAGTTCTTCCCTCGCGTTATTTTCCAATAGGCCTGACGTTGTTTCAGCAGCGCCAACTGACCGCCCAGACAGGTGGCGAGCGACCCAGCCTATTTGCCTGCGTAACCGCGAGTCAAGGGAAAAATATTCTGCTGCGACGCTTCAACGCGATCGATCACTAAGCGGCTTGCTCCTTTCGGAATCTACTCTCCTACACTCAGACACTTCGCCGCCGCTGCGCGGTGAGGAATGATGCCGAGAACGATGTGGGTAACAGCATGATCAAACCCAAAGGGGCTCGCTCGCACCCCACTGGGCAGGTCGACGAAATGAATTGTAACCGGGAAAAAGGCCCGGAATATTTTGGGGGATTGAGTTAATTTTTCGTCCAGGCGGATGCGTAAAAGGAGAGTCGCACGCCATGCAGCAAGCGGATCGACCCACTTGACTATGCACTTCCTGGTATTCAACGCGGTAGTGGAGAAAAAGGAGCCTCGAAAAAACTAGAGAAAAAGGGGATGCCCATTAGCCAACTCCCGTCAACTCGCGCATAAGTTGTTAGCTCCTAAGAGGAACAAGTCCGTCGCTTTTTCGCCTATACCGGGACGGCCGGCGAAATCGGCTTCGCGCGGGCGCTCTGTTTTTTCGCCCCCTTTCTGTCTTTTCCCCATCAAGGGGGAGGGAACCGCTACGCCAGGTCCCAGAGTTGTCTAATCTTTAATTGGGGCCAAGAGATTCCCGTAGACGAACGTGCGCGTTGGGGTGTGAGAGGACGTGTCTTATTTCAACATTGATCGGGTTGGCATGAGGGCCGGCACCGCCAGGCTTGGCGCAGTTCTGATTGCGCTCGCCTTGGCAGCATGCTCCGGCGGCGGCGCCGATCTGCCCAGGCTCGCGCCGGGGGACGTGATTCTCGCTTTTGGCGACAGCATCACTTTCGGTACCGGCGCGGGGCGTGAGGAAAGCTATCCTGCGGTGCTTTCAAAGCGCATCGGGTTCGAGGTGGTCAACGCCGGCGTCCCGGGGGAAGTGACGACCAAGGGGCTCAAGCGCTTGCCCAGGGTGCTGGATCGGGTCAGACCGAAACTCGTCATTCTCTGCCTAGGCGGCAACGACATGTTGCGGCGGCAGAACTCTGAGCAGACCGAGGAAAATCTGAAGCAGATGGTGCGTCTGATCCGGGCCAAGGGGGCGGCGGTGGTCATGCTGGGCGTTCCCGAGCCCGGCCTTTTTTTGAGCACCGCAGACATCTTCGATCGCGTGGCCTCGGAGCTCGACGTGACACTGGAGGACGACATCATTCCGGATCTGCTGGGGGACAATCAGTACAAGTCCGACCACATCCATCCCAACGCCGCGGGCTATGCCCGTCTCGCCGAGGCGGTGGAGGCCCTTCTGCGCGAGCGCGGGGCGCTTTGAGAAGAAGGTAGATGGAAGAGGGTAGATCGGGACCTGGGGAGTTGCCGGGGGCTTATCTTGTCTTCCCATATTCCATCTACCATCTACCGTCTACCGAGTATTTACGGACCTCGATTTGCGCCACTCCAGCGCTTGATCTACCCTTCGCCGCCTTTCCCGGAGAGGTGTCCGAGTGGTTGAAGGAGCACGCCTGGAAAGTGTGTATACGTTAATAGCGTATCGAGGGTTCGAATCCCTCCCTCTCCGCCAATCCCAAAGAGTCGACCGAAGGCCGGCTCTTTGGGATTGTGGTGAG
>JBFJNS010000287.1:0-4584 GCA_041618055.1 Binatia bacterium | reverse complement strand
GCCTGGACCTAACAAAAGTGCTGGAGACGCTGCTCGGCAAAGTGAGTGGCCTAATGCCCAATTTCGCCATTGCGGTGAGCCTGTTGAACAAGAATAGCTCGGCTTTGGATCTCCTGTCCAGCCGGAACTTTCCTGAGCAGGAATGGATCGAGGCCGTGGCGCAGGCCAATGGTTGGGAGGATCTTGCCGCTAATGTGTTTCGGACTAAGAGTCTCGTAATCGTACAGGACATCCAGCATGATCCGCGGGTGGATGACGTCGAGTTTTACTGCAAGCATGGTTTGTCGGGGTATTTGGGCGTGCCGTTAATTGTCGGGGAGCAAATCCTGGGAGTCCTCTCTTTCTACTCTAGGAACTCGCATATTTTTGAAAGCGAAGAAGTCGCTTTTCTGAGCACGTTAGCGAGCCAGGCATCCATGGCGATTCGTAATTCCCAGGTGTACGGCGATATCAAGCAGTTGGCTTGTGATCTCGAACGGGCCAATCACGTCAAGGATGAATTTCTCGCCGTCATGTCTCATGAGCTCAGGACTCCCATCAATGTGGTGAAGGGATATGTTTCTCTGCTAAAAACCAGATTCTTCGGCGAGATCAATTCGGAGCAAGAACGAGCCCTCGAGAAAGTCGCAAACCAGACCGAGGAACAACTTGCCATGATCAACAGCATCCTGCATGCCACTTCGATCGAATCCGAAGTCGCCACGGTGCGGGCCGATGTTGTCCCTCTGCGCAATTTTTTCGAAACGCTGGAGACCCTTTATCCAGCGCAGGAGGACGGAAGGCTAGCCATTAACTGGCGCTACGCCGCGGACCTTCCGGCCGTCAAGATAGACCAAGCCAAACTTAAATACATCGTCCAGAATCTGATAAATAACGCCGTTAAATTCACCTCAGACGGTGAAGTGAGCGTCTCGGCCGAAGTGGTCGACGGCTCCGGGGCTCCTTTTGCCGAGGGAGCGCCAGCGGCTGGTAGCCTTTGGTTGAGAGTTGAAGTTGTGGACACGGGAATCGGTATTCCCGAAGAATTTCTGCCGATGATTTTTGAAAAGTTCAGTCAAATTGACGCTTCGAGTAAGCGAACTCACGGGGGCATAGGTCTCGGGCTATATATCGTTAAACGCTGCACGGAAATGCTTAACGGGTCGATTCAGGTGGTAAGCCATCCCGGCAAGGGCTCCAAGTTTATCGTAACGGTTCCGTGCTCAATCGTAGCTCACGGAAAGGTTGGAGGCGAAGCAAGAGAAAACAATTTGGCTACAGGACGCAGCGAGAGTCCTGTTAGCCTGTAAGAAGGGTCTAAGAACCTTGGTGCCTGTCAAAGTTGCAAACCGTCTTTTGATCAGGATCAGGGTGCCTTTGCGGTGCCTGATGCGGAGGTCCGTCCCGAGGCCGTCGACTGATTTGGCCCGACATGGCCTCCATGTTGTGCTTTTGCTGTTTTGGCAAATTGTCTTCATCATCGGCGTTAAGGGGGCTCTGGCTCAGCCTCCGGCTGAGCTGACCAAGATGTCCATCGAAGATTTGCTGGAGGTCAAAATCGAGAGCGTCTCGAAATTCGAGCAGCGGTTGGTGGACGCGCCCGCTTCGGTGAGCATCATCACCAGCGACGATATTAAGAAGTACGGTTACCGTAATCTTCTCGATATTCTACGGAGTGTCCGAGGTGTCTATGGGCGGTATGATCGAAACTACTCTTATCTCGGGTTACGCGGATTTTCGACGCTCGGCGATTATAATACACGTTTCTTGTTGCTCGTTGACGGTCACCGGATGAACGATAAGGTTTACGATCAAGCTGCGGTCGGGAATGATTTTCTCCTCGATGTGGATCTGATTGACCGCGTCGAGGTTATCCGGGGTCCCAGTTCGTCACTTTACGGCACCAACGCCTTCTTGGGAACCATCAATATTAAGACCAAAGGCGGCGGGTCCCTCAAGGGCTTGGAGCTGTCCGGTGAAGGGGGAGGCTATTCGACGTACAAAGGGCGGGTGAGCTACGGCAATCAGTTTGACAATGGGCTCGATGTGGTACTGTCGGGCTCTCGCTACGGCACGGCGGGCAGTCCGGCGCACTTTTTTAAAGAATTTAACGCGCCCGACACTAACAACGGCATCGCTCGTAAAGCGGATTCGGAAAGCTTCAATAGCTTCTTTGGGAAACTGTCCTACGGCGACTTTGCCCTCGAAGGCGGCTACGTCAAACGGGACAAAGGTGTTCCAACGGCCCCGTTTGGTACGATCTTCAACACCAACGATACGGAGACCGTCGATGCGCGTTACTATGGGGAATTGCGCTACCAGCGCCAATTGCCGTGGGAGGTGGGATTTAACGGGCGCCTCTTTTACGATCGGCACTACTACAGCGGACGCTATCTCTATGACTACGCCGATCCCGGCGGCGGCGAGCATCTACAGGATCGCCTGAAGCAGGACGGGACAACGTTTCGCTTTAAGTTGACGTATCGATTCTACTGATTCGTGTTTTACAGCAGGCCGAAGCGGGTTTTTTGCCGGCGAATGAAATAGTGGGCGTGTCTAGGATTTGTGAAGCCTGTTTTGAATAACCTTTTTTCTTATCGCTGGCGGTGGCCTGTTTTGCCACGCCTCATCGGTAATTCCTGGTCAGCTGTAGCCGTTTCAATCGTGCTTGTGCTCAACGGATGGGTTTGGGCAACCGCCCCCACCGAATATCAGCTCAAGGCCGCCTTTATTTTCAATTTCGCCAAGTTTGTTGAATGGCCCGCGGCGGCCTTTCGCAGCAGTCAGAGCCCGATAACCATTTGTGTGTTCGGCGAAGACCCTTTCGGTCGCGACTTGGATGAAATAGTGAAAGGGCAGACTATCGGCGCTAGAAGCGTGGCGGTCCGGCGAATCACACAAGCCCCGCGCGCCGATACCTGTCAGGTCCTTTTTGTCGGCGCGGCGGTGCGCAACGACCTCCAAGAGCTATTTCTGGCCGTCGCAACCCAGCCTGTCTTAACGGTCTGCGAGGATGAGAGTCTGCGCAGCGAAGGTGTCATTCATTTCTTACTTGAAGAGAACAAAGTGCGATTCATGATCAATTTGGACTCGGCGGAACGGGCCGGAATCAAGATCAGCTCCAAGTTGCTCAAATTGGCAAAGATCGTTCACAACAGGGGAAAAAACTGACATGCGCTGGGTCAGAAACCTGTCCGTTAGACAAAAACTAACGCTGATCATCATGGCCTCCAGCGCCGCCGCGTTGATTTTGGCCGGAGCGGGGTTTTTCGCTTACGAGGTCGTCACATTTCCGACCAAGATCGTACAAAACCTTTCTTCGCTGGCGGGTGTGGTGGGTGGCAACAGTTCAGCCGCCATTGTCTTCGATGATGCCAATGCGGCGGCGGAGACTTTGCGCGCCCTGCGAACGATTCCGAGCATTCGCAGCGCCTGTATTTATCGACGAGACAGGACACTCCTGGCGCATTATACGGAAGGGGATGGCAAGCAAGAGCCTAAGATACCACCGGCGGGCTTCTACGGCGAGCTTGTTAGCGCCGATTACGCCGAGGTCTTCCGTCCTGTGATTCTGGGAAATGAAACGGTGGGTGGCATTGCGATTCGGTCGGATCTGCGTGAAAGGGAAACGCGCCTGTGGAGCCACCTGCAAATTGTCTTGTTTGTGTTGGCGATCTCGTTGTTAGTGGCCTTTGCGGTCGCCGCCATGCTTCAGAAGCTCGTGACCCGACCGATTCTATCCCTAGCACATCTGGCGAAAAGGGTGTCCGAGGAACACGACTACATGCTGCGGGGAGAAAAGGAAAGCGGAGATGAAATCGGTGTGCTGGTTGATGGTTTCAATGATATGTTGTCGCAGATCGAAGCCCGTGAGAGCGCCTTGACCAAGACCCAGGCGGATCTGCAACGCCATGTGATCGACTTGGAAAAAGAGATTGCTGAGCGACAACGCGCCGAGAAGTGGCTGGCTGAAAGGTCAGCGGAATTGGCCCGGTCGAACGCTGAGCTTGAACAGTTTGCGTATGTCGCATCGCATGACCTGCAGGAACCCCTGCGCATGGTGAGCAGTTACACCCAATTGCTGGCCAGGCGGTACAAGGAAAAGCTCGATTCCGACGCCCATGAATATATCAGCTTTGCGGTCGAGGGGGTCAAACGAATGCAGTCGCTGATTCGCGATCTACTGCAGTATTCTCGGGTCGGCACACGCGGCAAGCCGTTGACCGCCATCGAATGCGAGCCCGTGTTCGACTATGCCTTGAAAAATTTGCAGGAAGCGATCAATGAAAGCAGCGCCAGAATCACCCATGATCCGTTACCCAAAGTGATGGCGGATGAGACGCAGTTGTGTCGGCTATTTCAGAATCTCTTCGACAATGCGATCGAATACCGCAGTAACAAACCGCCGGAAATCCATCTAGGGTGCAAAAGAAACGGCACGGAATGGTTGTTTTCAGTGCGCGACAACGGCATCGGCATAGATCCCCAGTACTGGGAACGAATCTTTGTCATCTTCCAGCGTTTGCACGCGAGGGACGAATACCAGGGTAACGGCATCGGTCTGGCGGTGTGCAAGAAAATCGTCGAGCGTCACGGCGGCAGGAT
>JBFJNS010000286.1:0-4589 GCA_041618055.1 Binatia bacterium | reverse complement strand
CTTAATCAATACCGTTCCCAACCGCCCCGCCCCGCCTGTTACGAACACATTCATATTAAAGTGAAATCGATTCGGAAGGTCGCTTTTCTATTGGAGTTTGCCGCTAATCATGAGCGAACGCCGCTTGCCGCAGATTTAAGGATTTACACGGGCGACGTTTTCTCCGCCGACTCTTTTGTTCTGATGCCGGTAAATGAATCTATCTCGATAGGACCGTCAACCGCATCGGATCTTGTAGCCCCTTTGGGAATGCGACCATCGTGAACGGCTTGGACCGCATCGATGATGATCTTCCGAAGCAGAATAACTCCTTTATCCGACGTCGCTAGCTGTTCTTTCCGCTTTCCAATGAAGCCTTGAGTTGATTGGGTCATGATATCCTCCGAGCGCACGCTGCCTCGAAACGGAGAATATTTGCGCCGGTCGTAGGGTTTCTTTTCACCCGATGATTCGACGTGGCGACTGGGGGCGAGTTTTTTGAAAAAATCAGGATCCGGACCTGTATAATGATTTACGGTAAAGAGGGTAAAATGCTCGTCATCGTTCGGCGTTAGGAACATAAAGTGGGCGTTGTGAGAACCTGCCGCGAGAGCTTCCTTTGGTTGCTTAAAATGTGTGAATTCCGTATCCCCGATTTGTAGAATGCTTGGCATTGCAAAACTCTTCTCATCTATGTACTCCGAATTCGCAGTCGGGCCGGGTTTGCGAGAGATCACCTTCATGCCGTAGGAAGTTTCGACCGCATCGAATCGAGGGACATCTTTAAAATTGAAAAACCAACTACGCCACGTCCCATCGTTTGGATCGGCTCGGTGCAGAATTGAAAAATGCACAGGATCGGCGCCGTTTTCAATGAAATTGAACCAATTGTAATCGTAAAAGCGCGTACTCTCTATGGAGCGCTGTCCTTGAGGATCAACGAGAGGTTTGTATTTGGGGCAGGACGGTGGGTTATCGCAATCCGGCCCCAAATACGCGAAGATTAGCCCGCCCTGCTCAATGACCGGATAAGAGCGGTGCCTCACTTTTTTTGGAAACTGGCTTTCGCCGGGTTCACCAGGCATTTCTAGACACTGCCCTGCAACGTCAAATAGCCATCCATGGTACGGACAACGAATTCCCTCATGCTCAATGTCACCATATTCCAATGACGCCCCACGATGCGGACACTGGAGACCCAGCAAGCCAAAGCTCCCGCGCTCATCGCGGAACAGCACAAGATCTTCTCCCAGGATTTTTACGGCCTGAGGGATATCGTGCAAATCGCGGGTCGTACCGACAACTAGCCAGTAACGGCGAAACCACTCGCCAACGGGTGTTCCCGGACCCACAAAAGCCAGGTCAACGAGTTCCACTTTCTTCCTTCGCTTTGTCGCAGAAATTCGATTTCTCATGGCTCACACGTCATTTGATAAAAGCGCCAGAGCGATGAAATGCTGCTCCGCGCGGTAGGCCGAAATCCATTTAGCGCATAGTTGGATGAGCCCGTTTCAATTTATCTGACCCTGTACCACGCTACTAAGAAACCTTCAAACTTTAGATGCTCAGATCAGACTTGACCTCGAATCTTAACACATGATAGGCGGAAATGAATATTTCTCGAACGCTGTTTCAAATAACGAAGCGGTGAATTGACGCTCGATTGTTGATTTTCTCGCATATTATTGACGTGTCACAAAGATATCATTGTACGGGAGCTGAAGCGATTCTGGTCGAGCCCGATCCCGCAGCAGTGAAATCGTCATGGCCTAATTCCATTGTCATCAGACAGGAGAGCGAAACTTTACTCGCCTCGGTACGCAAGTACAGCGAGAAGCACTTTGCGAAAATTAGAAGAAGGTGTAGTTTAAAAAACGTTTGGCCGAAACCGTCGGTTTACTGGCGGCACTGGCAATGGAGATAAGTTAAGATCGCGGCCTCAGCGCGCTCTACGCTTTGGCAAACCTAACGGTGGAAAAATTTCCGAGCGGCGACTCCATGACCTGGGGTGAGGAGTTTATACAGATTCTGAAAGGGGGGCTGTGATGATTAAAGGAACGCTGATTCCTTTTGGTATCTTACTGACGATTGTTTTAACGGGCAGCGTGCGGGGCGATGATTTTTTCAAAGGCAAAACCATTGACTTTGTAGTGGCCTATTCTGCGGGAGGTTCTTTTGATGCTTATGCCCGGCTAATAGCCCGTCACATCGGGAAGCATATCCCGGGGGCTCCCAATACTCTGGTGAGAAATATGACAGGGGCGGCGGGAATGTTGGCGGCGAATGACCTTTACCACCGAGCAGAGCCCGATGGGCTTACCATAGGAGCGTTCGCCTCTCCACTCATCTTGCAACACGCCATGGGTAACCAAGCGGCACAGTTTGACGGTCGCAAATTTGAGTGGTTAGGGGTTCCGGTTCCGAACCACACGGTGTGTAGCCTCAGAGTCGATACTGGCATAAAGACCGTGGACGACTGGTATGGATATAAACAACCGGTCAAGATTGCGGCAATCGGGCCCGGGACGAGCACTTCCGATGTTCCCAAAATGATTCAAGTGGCAACCGGGCTTCCGATCGATGTCATTGACGGCTATAGAGGCGGGGCGAATGCCCGGCTTGCCGTGGAATCAGGCGAGGTCAACGGCTATTGCGGCGGCTGGGGCACGGTGAGGTCGATCTGGCGCTCCGCCCTAAAAGAAGGCAAGATTCGAGTCGTATTACAAGGAACCCTTAAGCCTCACCCCGAGCTCAAAGATGTTCCATTGGCGCTTGATCACGCAAAGAGCGAAGAAGGACGGCGCCTTCTTACTGTTATCGACAACAGTCATCGACCTCAGTTCCCTTTTTCGTTATCTCCCGGAGTGCCAAAAGATAGGGTTAGCATTCTACAAAAAGCGTTTATGGATACATTGCGAGATCCTGCCGCCGTAGCGGAGGCAGACAAATTGAAGCTAGAAATTGAACCCATCGATGCTGACGAAACCAAAGAACTAATAACGAGTCCTTACGAATTGCCAAATAATATGATTGCAAAGCTCAAAGCTATCCTGGTGCCGAAGCGATAGTCCGCGTTGTTCTGTACGATCGGCGGACTTGGACTTGTTACGCTATTTATCTAAGGGTAGCGTGGGAAATAGAAGATGGGTTGTTAAGGGCGAGCATCGTAAGGATTACAATGTGCCTACGTTGTGATCCGTAAGGTAACCCCCTTTTTAGGTGTCCGTCAAACCCGGGCTACCTCAGACTTTTATATCTTGACTATCTTGAGTTTCGTCAGAAACTTTTTTTATCTGGCTTGCCGGTTTGCTTTTTCGAATCGCCACCGTTTTCCTAATTGATCGGGCAACGCAATCAAGCCTGGAGACTTTCGACGGCCATTGTTTCGTCGTTGCCGGGCGGGATGATGCTGTGGTAGACGTACGATCGTGCAATGTGTTTGGAGGACGGAACTTTCGGCCTTTATCCCCGCAATTCAGCCTGCTCGATTCGGCTCCATAGCGCACCGTAAATTTTAGACTGTCGACAGGTTGTGCGTGATCGGGCGCGCTGCGAAAAGAATAATAGTCTTTCACCTTTTTGAGTCGAGTCGACCATATACAGATGCGAAACATCTTTGATCAGCTCGTGCTCTCGGCGACGGACCTTTCCAACTTCCTGAACTGCCGACATCGTACGGCGCTGGAGCTCGGCGAGGCGCGTGGGAAACGGACCCGTCCCCGCTTCCACGATCCTGTCCTTGAAGCGCTGTTGGCGCGCGGCCTCGAACACGAGCACCGGTACGTCGAGACTCTTCAAGCTGCCGGTCGGCGCATTGTCGATCTGTCGGAGTTCACGGACAGAACCGAGGCCGTTTCGCGCACGCTAACCGCCATGCGCACAGGAGCCGACGCCATCGTCCAGGGCGCGCTCGAGGATGGGACTTGGTACGGCCGTCCGGACGTTCTGCTAAAGACCGATATCCCGAGCGCCTTCGGCAGCTGGGCATACGAGGTCGCCGATACCAAGCTGGCGCGCGAGACGCGCGGTGGGACCATTCTTCAACTGGGACTCTACTGCGAGATGCTGGCGCGCATTCAGGGACGCCAGCCCGAGCGTTTCTTCGTCGTGACCCCCGATACGACCGCGCCGGTTCACGAGTATCGGGTGGACGACTATGCCGCTTACTTTCGCCTGGTCCGCCGGCGTCTTGAAGAGACGGTCGGTGAGGATGATGAGGTGCTCGCGTCGGCGAATTACCCAGAGCCGGTGGACCACTGCGATGTCTGCCCGTGGTCGAGCGTCTGCAGTCAGAAGCGGCGCGCGGACGACCATCTGTCTCTGGTTGCCGGCATCTCCCGCGTTCAGCGGCGGGAATTGGAGACGCGCGATATCTCCACGCTCACGGCGCTTGCCAAGATACCCTTGCCGCTGGCGTTCAAGCCTAAGCGCGGCGCGATAGCCACCTTCGAGCGCGTGCGCGAGCAAGCCCGCGTGCAGCTCACCGCCCGACAGACGCAAAATCCGGTCTTCGAGATAATCGAGCCAGTCGAGCCGGAGAAAGGTCTGTGCCGGCTTCCCGAGCCGTCGTCTCGGGACCTGTTTCTGGATCTCGAAGGCGACCCATTCGT
>JBFJNS010000285.1:0-4590 GCA_041618055.1 Binatia bacterium | reverse complement strand
GGCGCGCAATCGGCGCGATATCGCCTACGTGGCCCATCAATGCACGCGAACCGTCGATCGTCTTATCGCTTCGGCGGGCGGGAAGAATATTTATCTGGATAGCGAATTTCAGCGCCTGCTCCGCGACATTCACATGGCAGGGCAGCATATTTCGCTGAGTTGGGACGTCGCGGGGACGACCTACGGCCGGGTTATGTTTGGACTGCCTCCGGGTCAGGACTTGTAGCCCAAAGAATACGCAGGTAACAAAAATAGCCTATAGCCCGAGTGCGGCTCCAGGCCTTGGTTGAGCGGCGTTCCTGTTTGGATCCAGCCAGTTACTATTTCATATGGGTGATGACAGTGGCGCTCGACACCCGCGGAGCACTCGCGCCGGTATGCGCGGCGTTCTTTGCCACCCAGTCTCTCGCCTTCTGAATGCTCTCGTCTATTCCGGCTTGATCCTGGCACACAGTCACCGAGAACCCGCCATCGCCACTACGGCCCAGTGTATAGCTCACAAGGCCCTTGACTGTTCGAATCACGCTCTCGACGTCGGCCTTGTTCTTCTCCAGCACGTCGAACAACTCTTTGGCTCCCTTTCCTGAATATTCCCTGATGACTACCTGCATGAAGCACTCCTTTCTTTCGTTGGTCTTACTTCTGCATTTCGTCTGTGTGTTAGCCCGAGCCAGTACCCTCGATCTTTCCTCTACTGTCTTGCTACCACCTACGCAGTGACGTGCGCTGCCCAACGTTTGAGCAAAGTCGGCCGCGGAGGCCCCAAGCCGGAGCAGGTCGGCTTGGGCGAAGGGTTGGGCGCCATCGGCGGCAGATTTGAAAGCGAATCAGTATGCCAATGCTGCAGCGCTGCACGCCGCTGAGGCGACCGACGCTACGGTTCGCACGTGATTCCACCTCGACCACTCCCCTACATAGACCGGCCAGTAGGCGGAACTCTCGGACGACTCATTGTCAAAGCGGGCGAGCCGTTCGTTCCTTGGTACATTAAACGCGATGGTGACGAAGAATGTGCCCACAAGGTAAAGGAGGCTCGAAGCAAGCAACAACGGCGAACGCGGCGCGCTCCACTGGAATAACGACACGGCGAAACAACCAGTGGCCAACACTGCCGTGCCCATGAACGTGCCCAAGAAGAGTGGATTGAGGACGACAACGTTGATGCGCTGCATGGCTGCGACACCGTGGCTCTCGGGCAGCTGAGAAAGTGCCTTCATCACGAACGTGGAAAAGGCAAAGAACACCCCACCAACTATTCCAGCGCCGATGCAGGTGAGAAGCACGAGGGTGTTGAGCATGAGCAGAATGTTTGCCAAGCGTTTAGCGTTCTATGACGTCCAACTACTAAGTGAGTCTTTATCGCGACTTACAATAACAATAAAAAACGTACACTGCCAAACACTGCACGTATGTGAGCCTTTGCTAGCTGTATTAGTCGGTGGAAAGAGGAGCGGGCCGATATTGCTGCGCAGGGTTAAATAGTGCGACGCTTCGTTCAAGTGTGCGCAACCGAAGGAAACTCAATCAGAAAAGTCAGATGCATACAGCATAAAACCCTCCGGACCAGTGGGAGAAGTCTGCTTAAACTTGCACTGCGGATGATTGCAAAAACACCCTACGAAGGCTCCGTCAATGAGGCATTGGCTTCTCGGGTAGCGTAAAGGTAAAAGTCGAGCCCTTGCCCACCTCGCTTGCTACCCAGATCCTTCCCCCATGTAGCTCGACGAACTTTTTGGCCAAGGTTAACCCTAGTCCAGTCCCTTCGATCTTTTTTGCGTCGTCACTTCCCACCTGCCGAAATTCCTCGAAGATTTTTGCCTGGTCCTCCGGCGAAATGCCGATGCCGGTGTCGCTGACCGAGATCTCCACCGAACCGTCAGTTTGCCGGGCCTCAATCCCGATCCGTCCCCCCTCGGGGGTGAACTTGACCGCATTGGACAAGAGGTTCAGTAAAACCTGCTTGATCTTTCTCTCATCGCCCATGAATTCTCCAAGTCGCTCGTCAACGGTAACGTCGAGGTTGATTCCGTGTTTGGTGGCCCGTTCCCTTACAAAGGTCCGGGCGTTGTCGATTGCCAAGGGAAGGTCAAAACTCGCCAGCTCTAACTCCATCCGCCCGGCTTCCACCTTGGAAAGGTCGAGGATTTCATTGATCAGGGACAACAGATGGCGGCCCGAGGTCAGAATATCGTCGGTGTACTCGGCCTGCTTCTCGTTCAGCTCGCCGAACATTCTCTCCTGCAAGACCTCGGAGAAGCCGATGATGGCATTGAGCGGCGTTCGAAGCTCGTGGGACATATTGGCGAGAAACTCCGACTTGTGCCGGTTGGCGGCCTCGATCTGGCTGCTCTTCTCCTCGATCTCCCGGAACAGACGGGCGTTCTGAATCGCCATGACCGATTGCGTGGCGAAGGTCTGGAGCAGATTCACCACTTTCGGTGCGAAGCTTCCCGGTGTACGGCGAAAGATGGTCAGACCACCCATGAGACGCCCCTCGCGATAGAGCGGTACAGCCAATAATGACCGATAGCCGAGCTGTCTTAAGACTGGACGCAAGAGTGTCGCGCTCTGTTCTCTCTCATCAAGAATATCTGCGACTTCCACCGGTTCTCTTTTACTTGCCGCCTGTCCCAATGCCCCGCCACCAAGGCGAATAGGGTTGCCCTGCAGCGCATCAAGGAACTCCTTGTCGATCTGGTGGCTGCCCCTTAGGTTAAATTGTTCCGTGGCTTCGTCGTACTCGTAGATTGCTCCACCGGCCGCTCCCGTAAGCTGGACGGCATGGGAGGCAATGCGCGTCAATACGGTCTCAAGGTCCAAGGTCGAGCTGACCGCTTGACCGACTTCTCCCAATGCCTTGAGTTCACCGACAGAACGGGCCAGTTCCCCGGTGCGTTTCTGCAGCTCTTGGAACAAACGCACGTTCTCGATGGCGACCACGGCTTGGTCGGCAAAGGTCTTGAGGAGAGAGATTTGTTTTTCGGAGAACGGACGGACTTCCGTTCGCCTAATGTTAATTAAGCCTATGGGATTTCCTTCTCTGAGCATTGGCATGCTGAGAAATGTCCGGACTCCTGAGCGTACGGCGACACTCCCATGGAAATCCCCTTTCTTAATCGCCTCTTGAAGATCGTGAATGTGCAAGGGCTATCGCGTAAGAATAGCGCGGCCGGAGACATTCTGTGGGCTCGCGGGCCTAAACTCTGGGGCCGGAAGACTCCCAAAGGAAGCCACCAATCGCGTTCCGTCACCCTCAACAAGGCGAATCTGTGCATCGGCTGCCTCACACAATCGTGCGGCGGTTTCGGCAACAGTGTTCAGCACCGGCTGGATATCCGTTGGCGAGCTGGCAATGACGCTGAGAATCTCACTCGTTGCAGTCTGCTGCTCGAGCGATTCCTTTAGCTCGTTGAACAGCCGAACGTTCTCGATGGCGATGACCGCTTGATCTGCGAATGTTTTTAGAAGGGCGACCTGCTTGTCGGTAAAAGGCTTGACTTCCATCCGGCGAATCCCGATCGCCCCGATTGCGATGCCCTCGCGTAGCAATGGAGTGCCAACCATGGTCCGGTAACCTGATAATGGGGCCCGGCTACTGGAATACTCCGAGGCAACTTCCGGAAAATCATGGATATGGATAGTTTCGCGGTCGATAATAGTTCGACCGCCTACCGAGCCGCGATTCAACGGCCACTCAGTCCCAATCTCACTTCCCTGAACTGACCCATAGCCGGCGACCTTTCGATAGCGAACATTATCGACCCGCATAAAAATCGTAGCGTCGGTTGCCCCGCAAATTCGGGCGGCATTCCTAGCGACAGTATCCAACACCGGCTGAATGTCGGTCGGCGAGCTGGCGATGACACCCAAGATTTCACTCGTGGCGGTCTGCTGCTCTAGAGATTCCTTGAGTTCGTTAAAAAGCCGGACGTTCTCGATGGCAATCACGGCCTGGTCCGCAAATGTTTCAAGCAGTTTGATCTGCGTCGGAGTGAAGGGACGTACTTCGTTGCGACGTGCGCCAAGTAGTCCAATGAATTGACCTTGGTACCGAAGGGGGGCGGCCAAGTAGGTAAGAAACTTACTGCGAGAACCTAAGGTCGGAAAATCAGCCCGCTGTTCACGGACGTCGGGAACGTGGAGTGTGCCATGCTTGTCGACCCAGAGGAATTCTGGCTCATCGATACTGAGTTGTGATACGAAGGGCGACACAGCAACGGGACCAAAATGCGCCCGTGCAGCCAGAATGTTCCCCTCGCGGAGTCGCAGGACTACGTCATCAATCCCGCAAACCCGAGCGGCGCTCTCAACGATAGCATCCAGCACTGGCTGCACGTCCGTGGGTGAACGGCTGATGATACCGAGAACCTCGGATGTTGCGGTCTGATGCTCCAGAGCCTCGCGCAACTCCGAGTTGCGTTCCTGGATTTCCTTGAACAGCCGCACGTTCTCGATGGCGATGACGGCCTGAGCTCCGAAGGTTTCTAGTAGTTTAAACTCCTTGTCTGTGAAGGGACGAACCTCGTTACGCCGAATACTAATCACTCCGATGGGTACGCCCTCTCTTAGCAAGGGTGTGTACAGGGCAGT
>JBFJNS010000284.1:0-4622 GCA_041618055.1 Binatia bacterium | reverse complement strand
TCGCGCCACTCTTGTCGAAGGAAATTTCCTCCAATGAAGTATCTCCTAAATTGCGCAAATAGGTCGCCACGACCGCTCTGTATTGCGGGTGCAAAGCGCGCGAAATAAGCACTCTTCGTCGGCCCGGAGGCTGGATACGTCGGCACATGAGAACGGCTTCCGCAGCCGCAGAAGCGCCGTCGTACACGCCGGCATTGGAAATCTCCATCCCGGTGAGTTGACAGATCAGCGTCTGGTACTCGTAGAGTGCCTGCAAGGTCCCTTGGCTGACCTCGGGCTGATAAGGAGTGTACGAGGTCGAGAACTCCGAGCGCGAAATTATGGCATCAACGGCAGCAGGCACGTGATGGTGGTAGATCCCGCCGCCAAGAAAAAGATTCCAGCCCGAAGCGTCGGCATTCTTCGCAGCCAGAGCCGCCAGTCTCTTGTGCACCTCTAACTCACTGAGACCGGCGGGGAAGTCGATGGTTGCCGTATTCCGCAGACTCTGCGGAATATGGCGGTAGAGATCTTCGACGCCTGTCAAGCCGATCGCACGGATCATGCGTTCCTGGTCGGCAGGCGTGTGGGGGGTGTAGCGCATGTCCTCGCCCTAGGTCTCCTCCTCCTCGTCATCTGATTCATCCTCTTCTTCCCCGCCTTGCTCCCTCTGCTGTTCGACATACTCTGCGTATTCCTCGGCCGTCATCAAATCCTTAAGTTCAGCCATGTCCGTCATTTCGACTCGAACCATCCAACCATCGCCATAAACATCTTCGTTGATGGTTTCCGGGCTATCCGGCAGCGCATCGTTGACCTCCAGGACTGTCCCGCTTACCGGCGAGTACACATCGGACACCGCCTTGACGGATTCGACCGCGCCAAAAGGATCGTCCTTGACCAATTTGTCCCCGACTTCGGGCAGTTCGACGTAAACGATGTCTCCCAGCTCCTCTTGGGCATATTCAGTGATCCCAATGGTTGCGATCTTATCTTCAACCGATACCCATTCATGCTCTTTTGAATACTTTAGCCCCTCAGGAAATTCCATCGCTTACCTCCTTTGCCTGATAGGCGCCTCCGCTACCGTCGGTAAAACGGCAACGGAACCACTTTAGCGCGAACTTTTCGTCCACGGATTTCCACCTCGATGCCATTACCGATAGATGCCTCATCGGCGGCCATATATCCAAGCGCGATCGATCGCCCGGTCGACGGCGATTTCGTCCCGCTCGTGACTCGCCCCACGGGGCGTCCATCTTTCGATAGCGGGTAATCACTGCGCGCGATGCCCGGATCGATGAGTTCCAAACCACCGAGCTTGCGCTTTACGCCGTTTTCTTT
The DNA here is from genome assembly GCA_041618055.1 of Binatia bacterium. GTDB lineage: Bacteria > Desulfobacterota > Binatia > UBA9968 > UBA9968 > JBFJNS01. The sequence continues at coordinate 3,299 of JBFJNS010000284.1, read as the reverse complement.
CTGCCTTAGCAAGACTTCTCGACCGATGAAAGAGCTTTTTGAGAATTTTAGCACCCACTCCAATCTTGCCTCCAGTGGCGTCGTCGCATCGTCGAGTTCATGCCCGTAAAGAGGATAAGCCTTTTCCAGGCGCAACGTGTCCCGGGCACCAAGCCCGACGGGCACCAATCCCATCGGTCCCCCCGCTTCCACTAAACGATGCCATAAAAGCTCCGCATCTTCGGCACTGCAATACAGCTCGAACCCGTCTTCTCCGGTATATCCGGTGCGGGAAACAAGACAGCGAACCGAGGCAATTTCGCCACGAGCAAAGCAAAAAGCTTGGATTTCGCCAAGAAGCAGAGTGGTCAGCGGATACAGAATCTTCTCTGCCAGCGGTCCCTGTATTGCCAACTGGGCATAACGGGAGCTCGCATTCTCTATTTCCACTTGTCCGGAAGCATACTGGCGGAGCCAATCAAAATCCTTGTTAGTGTTGGCGGCGTTCACGCAAAAAAGAAAATAGCTCGCCTCCAGCCGATACAAGATCACATCGTCGACAATTCCACCGTTTTCGTTAAGGATCAAATTGTATTGGGCTTGAAAAGGCTTTAAGCGGGAGACGTCGTTGGCCGTGACACGCTGGCACAATGCAACCGCATCTGCGCCTCGCACTTCGATTTCCCCCATATGACTCACGTCAAAGAGGCCCGCACGGCTCCGTACAGCCCTGTGCTCCTCGATGACACTGGTATACTGAACCGGCATCTCCCATCCGGCGAACTCCACCATTCGCGCTCCTGCACGACGATGAACGGCGCAAAGCGGAGTCCTTTTGATTTCAGGCGCCACAAAGATTTCAGACGACCGGTGGATTCAAACTACCGCTCTCTTTGCAGTGACTCTTTCGCTGCCTTGAGGGTATTGTGGAGAAGCATGCATATGGTCATGGGCCCGACACCGCCAGGAACAGGCGTGATCGACGAAGCGCGCTCCTTGGCACTTTCAAATTCCACATCGCCGCAGAGCTTGCCGCTGGGTAGCCGGTTGACGCCGACGTCGATAACCACGGCTCCAGGTCTGATCCATTCGCCCCGGATCAATCCCGCCTTACCGATGGCGACAACCAAAATTTCCGCACGGCCCACCTCATCGCGGAGGCTGGCAGTGCGCGAATGGCAGATCGTCACTGTGGCATGGCGCTCCAAAAGCATGAGCGCAACCGGTTTGCCAACGATGTTACTGCGTCCTACAACCACTGCATTCTTTCCTTTGGGATCGCACTCTGCCGATTCCAAGAGCTTCATGATGCCGAGCGGGGTACAAGGCCGAAAGCCGTCGCCTCCAAGAAGCAGCATTCCTTGGCTCATTGGATGAAATCCGTCGACATCCTTATACGGCGATATGGCTTCCAAGATTCTTTCGGCACGGATATGAGCAGGCAAAGGCAACTGCACCAGGATTCCATGGACATTCCTGTCTTTATTCAGATTTTGTACCAGGGCCAGAAGCTCTTTTTCCGAAATGGTAGCAGGAAGCAGATGTTCGTAAGACTTGATTCCCACCTCCTTACAGGCCTTCTCCTTGTTCTTAACATAAATGTGAGAAGAGGGATCGTCCCCGACCAAGACCACGCCCAATCCGGGAGCCATTCCCCAACGACGCTCCAACCCTTCCACGTCTTCCTTGATCTGTTTCTGGATTTCTTTGGCTACAGCTTTACCGTCAATAATCGACGCCATGGATGAACCCCGCAGTTTTAAGAGATTTATACCGAAAAGGGAAACGTTGTAAAGAACAGTTTCGTTTTTATTGGGATGCCACGTAGAAAGACAAAGGTCAACCCCCGCGCTCAGTAAATCTATGGGTATAACTGTGCACGAGTCATCCTCCAAAAAGAGGGGCTCCGACATGGATGCGAGCATTTGAATCACGTGGCACTGTGAGCTTCAGAGGCGGCCGGGTCAAGACGCTTTCGCACGCCATTCCCATCCCGCCAAATGGCGCTGCCGGTACAAGGGTCATGCAAGACGCCCCAATGCAACTCCTTCACCACGCGGACGAATTGCATTTCAATCAGGTCTCGATTTATCTTGCTCAAGAAAGGCTCTATCGTAGGTACAAGCATCAAGATTAGCGGCAAATTCGGGTTCAAGTTCAAAAAGGAGAACCATGAGCGAACCACGGACGCTTGAGGCGATCAAGAACGACATTCGAAGCCGGGTGGGACATCGAGCGCCATTTCTTCATGCTGACAAAGCAGATGCCGAAGAAGCCCTCGCGAAGTTAAGCACAGTTGAGGGCGAACCTTGGGCCGCAGCTTGGAATGAACTCGGGGTGCGTTGGGAAAAACAAGCTCATGCCGCGGAGGCGGCCGGAGACTGGGGGCGAGCCGCCACGGCTTATCTGAAGGCCTACGGTTATTATGGCATTGCCCGTCATCCATTCCCCAGCACTCCCGGGAAGCAGCAGGGCTATCTAAAAACTCGGGAAATGTTTTTGGCGGCGTCGAAGTATTTCGCTATACCGGTCGAGCGGGTAGCCGTTCCTTGGCAAGGGAAGCAAATCGTCGGTCACCTGCGTCTGCCCCCGAAAACGCCTGCGCCCATGATCATGCACTGGGGCGGCATCGACAACTGGAAAGAGGAAAGGCACGGCTTTGCCGAGCGTTTTGTGCATGAGGGCTGGGGCTGCTTTGTTTTGGATAGCCCGGGCACTGGTGAAGCCCCGGTTTTCGCCTCACCCGACGCGCATCAAATTCACGTTGCGGCACTCGATTACTTAACAAGGCGCCCCGAAGTGGATGCCACTCGTATCGCCGTCGTTGGCGCAAGTTTCGGTGGCTATTGGTCGACCAAATTGGCTCACATTGAACCCGAGCGCGTGTGCGCCGCTGTCAACTGGGGCGGAGGCATTCATTACTTTTTTCAACCTGAATGGCAAGCGAGATCGAGGAACGCCGACTCGTATCTGTTCGATCTTATAGAGGCGCGCGCAAACCTTTTCGGCAAAAAGACGTTTGATGAATTGATCCAAGTGATGCCGGCTCTATCCTTACAGACGCAGGGCTGGTTGGCTAAGCCCTGCGCCCCAATGCTCATCGTGAACGGCAAAGAGGACAAACAGGTGCCATTAGAAGACTTCTACCTGCTCTTGGAACATGGAAGCCCTAAATCCATTCGCCTTTTTCCCGGAGGGCATATGGGAAATATACCGCTCATCTTTGAAACGGTGATTCAGTGGTTACACAAGAAATTGCACGCATAAGAACGAATTTCCATCAGACACAGGGATTTTACGGTCATCGCCACTAACGCCGG
>JBFJNS010000283.1:0-4622 GCA_041618055.1 Binatia bacterium | reverse complement strand
CTGGCAGATGACATTGAAGGTGCATTTGAGATTTCGGTCGAGGATTTCCTCGCGCGGAAGCTCTTTGTCCAGGAGATAGTGCGGCATTCGTTCTTCGACGGAAACGTTCCATGTGCCGCCAGGCGGATAATGGCCGGGATAAGTCATCGCCAGGACCCTAAACCCCTGGGCTGCGAGGCGGCGTGAAACCCCGGGCCGTCCGTCAGGCGTTTCGTCCATGATACGCTCGGAACCAGCTCCACCATGCGCAACCGTTATGGCGATAGACGGATCGACCTCCTTCTCCGGAATGTAGAGGCGGCCGTGTATGTCCCAGTCATAACCATTGCGTGAAAAGCGAGTGGTTACTTCTTTGACCGAGAATCCGACCTCGGGATACGGCGGTCCGATTTCCAGCCATTGCTCCCAGTCGATCCGAACCAGGTAGTCTTTGCCTTTAAGGCTCTCAAGATAACGGCTAATGCCATCATTCACCGGCTTGAGTTCTGCTTTGCTCATCTTGGTTTTCCCTCCCGCTTTTGGTCGTTGGGTCTGTTCAGTGGAGCGTCGTACCCCCGGAAACGTCGATGCACGCCCCGCTTACATGCGAAGCATTATCCGAAAGGAGCCAGGCGACAGCCGTGCCGACATCATCAGGGAAAGTGAGGCGCCCGAGCGGCACCGATGCCGCTCCTTCACCTGGGGTTTTCCAGCGGGCCTCGGCATTGCCCGGTGCGATGGAATTGATGCGCACACCGTATTCTGCGCATTCCAGCACCATGGTCTGGGTGAACAGTATAATGCCGGCCTTCGCCGCGGAATAGTGCGCGGCATTGGCACCGCCGCGGAGACCACGGCTCGCCGCAAGCGAAACAATCGAGCCGTACCCCTGGGCCTTCATTACGCCCAGCGCCGCATGCACGCAGTTCAGGACACCTTTTAAATTCGCGTCGATAATTTGCCGCCACTCTTGGGGCGGAATCTCTGCCAGGGGCTTTCGTTCAATGCCGAGACCCCGCAAGCCACCCGCACAGTTCACGAGTCCATGGATCGCGCCGAAACGGGCCGCGGTTTCCTTTACCACGGCGCAAACGCAAGCGTGATCCCTCACGTCCAAGTGCGCAATCTCTGCGCGGACGTTCTTTGCCACTTTATCCGCCACCTGCCGGGCACCCGTTTCATTAATGTCGGTGAGCATCAGATCCCAACCACGCTCGGCCAGGGCAAACGCGACCCCCTCAGCCATCAAACTCGCCGCGCCTGTTATCAATGCCGTCGCCATGATCGGTTTCGTTAATGCAGTCTGATGCCGCCCGTCACGTCAAGGCAGGCACCCGTAATATAGCCGGCACGCTCAGACATCAAAAATGCCACTGCTTCTCCCATGTCGGAGGCGCGTCCAAAGCGCCCCAGCGGCGAAGCTCGGCCACTGCCCGGATGACGGGTCTCTTCCTCTGCTTGCAGGCGCTCCATCTCTTCCCAGGATTTCGAACGGGACTCCGTGCGGCCCGGGGCAACGCAGTTCGCCCGCACACCCTTCGGCCCCGCCTCCTGCGCGATGGACTGGGTTAGCGCGATGACTCCAGCCTTGGCCGCGGAATAGATGGAGGCGTGATGCTGCCTGAGTTGCGGCGGCCCGCCGCGCAACCCTGCTCCCGAAGCGATGTTGACGATTGCTCCTCCGCCGCCCTCGTAGAAAACCGGAAGTATGGCGTGGCAGGTATAGTAGACCGCGTTCAGATGCACTTCAATGACTTCATCCCAGGACTCCGGTCCGGTCTCGATGAACGGTCTCTTGCTCCAACCGGCAACACTGCGTGCACCGCCAGCGGCGGTGACCAGCCCTTGCAAGCCTCCATTCCGTTTCGCTGCCGCCGCGACGGCGGAGTGGACAACGTCAAAATCCGTGACATCCAAAACATGGATGCCGGCAATCTCTTGCGCGTTAAAGCTTGCCGCGACGCGATGGACCTCGTCGCCATCGATGTCCGCGAGAACGACCTTCCAGCCGTCTCGAACCAACGCTTTAGCGCAGGCTCTGCCGATCGCTCCTGCCCCGCCGGTAATAAACGCTACGGCCATCAATTTCGCCCTCAATAAGAGTTCAAGTCGTTCAAAAGGTTCAAATCGTTCAAAACGTTTCGAACGACCTGCACTACGGTTATCTGCTCGAACCTCGAACTTTGCTCCGTCCTCGATCTCAATCCCTCAATAGTCGCCGAGGGGACGGTAAGCGGGCGGATTTTTGTTGTTCGCCAGACAGTATTCGGCGATATCGCGGCGATGGGTGAACCAGACCACCTCTTCAAACTGCTTGACGTAACGAATCATCTTTTCGAATGCATAAGCCATATAAGGGCGCCCGCCTAGCTCGGCATGAACCAGGGCATCGATCCGTCCGGGTCGGCCACGAAGAGCTTCTTCATAAACAAAGTCAAAAGCCGCTTTGAAGCCCTGGAAAGCGATCTCGCCATTTGATTGGCCTCCGCCCCAGGCCCGCCAATCATTGAAGTACCAATGTTTGGGAATGATCGTGATCGGCTTGCCGCCGGCCTTCACCACATAGGGAAGATCATCATCACATTGGTCCCCGCACCACAGGTAACCCTCTTCGGCAAGTATGCCCAAGGTCTCGGGTGTATGGTGGCCGCCGGGACCTACCCAGCCCACCGGCTGGCTCCCGATGACTTCCTCCACCAAACGATTGCACTCGCAGATCTCGTTGCGCTGTTGTTCCGGGGTTAGATCGGTCATGACGATGTCGTTTGTGGTGCCGTGGCCGGCGATTTCGTGGCCCGCCTGATGGAGCGCCTTGACGGCGTCTGGCCAGCGCTGGACCGCAAGCCCGTTGATGTCAATGGTCGCACGCACGCCCGTGCGCTCGCACACCTCCATGATTCGCCAGATGCCCACGTTGCCGCCGTAATTGGCGTGTGAGACCGAAGCGAGATTCACTTTGAGGTCCGATTTCTTCTTGAAGTGACCGCCTCGGGTGAATGCCTCGAAGGCAACCGTAAGCGTAGCGCAGATGAGTTTTCCGTCTGGCCAGGTGATTGTTCGTCTCATGTTGCCTCCTAGTCTTTGACTCCCGCGTGACCGCTTCTCGCCGGCGGATGCAGCGCGCATTGGCATGTGTCGGTCAGCAAAAACGATCAGGCTCGACCACAATAAAAAAGGAGCCTCCGCTCTCAAGCACGGAGGACGATGCGTTACGAAAAGTTGATTACATCCAAATCGACAACGCGTCAACCAGGGCCGATTTTGGCGCCCGGCTTTCATGGCGTGAAGCCTCGAGAAATTCCTCCGAGCCAAACTCAAAGTCAAGTTGACATAAAGCCAACTTGTCGGATACTGTCTCTTCAAAAAAAAGACGAGATTTACCTCAGAGTCGCAGAGATTGCTTGTTTCCATTCCCCTCTGAGTTGTGTATGCGTCCGCGGTGAAGTAGGTATGGGATGACTCAATAAGGGAGCACTTTATGAAAAAACACATTTTAGTTGTGCGATCGATAGCCGTTGCCCTTGGTTTTTTTCTCAGTGGTTCGTCTGTTTTGCTCCACGCTGCTGCAGCGCCATCCCCGGCTGAGCGGCTCTACGCCGATTTGGCCAAGCTCAAGCCCGAGCAGCGGACCAAGAGATTGGAAGAAGGAGCGCGCAAGGAAGGCAAGCTAAGCTTCATTCATACTTTCCGCGGAAAGCTCGCGCGCGACCACGTCAGGCTGTTCGAGAAGCGCTATTCCTTCGTGAAAGTAGACATGACCGACATGGGCTCCCAGGATGCAGCGGAGCGACTGATTGCCGAAGAGACCGCGGGGCGCCACCTCACGGACATATTGAGCCTGGCCGTGCCGGACCTACCGGTCATTCTCAAGCAAGATCTGCTCGCCAATTATCCAACACCGGCCAGCCAAAGGATTCCAAAAAAATTTCAGGGCTTTATCGATAAGGAAAACCGCTGGCTGCCCTATTATTGGAGCGAGCACGGCATTTCGTACAACACCAATCTGATTCCCCCCGACAAAGCGCCCAAAGATTGGCAGGACCTCTGCAAGCCCGAATACAAAGGACAGGTTTCTTTCGACCCTCCGGAAACGCGTTTCATGGTTGGGCTTTTCTCCTTGATGGGGGAGGAGAAATTCAAAGAATGGGCCAGATGCATCGGTGGGAATCAGCCCATCACGCAAAGGGGCCACACCCAACGGATGAATCTCATGCTCGCCGGCGACCACGCCATTCAGGGCGATAATTTTCTTTACGTCGGGGCGGAAGCGAAGAAGAAAGATCCCAAGACTCCTTACGCGATTGTCTACTCGGCGCCGATTCTGGGATACGCTGGCGCGATGGTCATCAACAAAAACAGCCCCCATCCCTATGCCGCTGCTTTGTACAGTGACTGGACGCTCTCCGAAGAAAGTCAAAAATACATTGCCAGCGAGTTTCGTGGGCCGCTAATTGGTAAGCACCCGTACTTGCCGGATGACGCCAATATCGTCACGTTTGGTTACGTGAGCGACGAGATCGTCGACCGTCTGCACGATTACTGGAATCAGTACGTCACAAAGAAGAAGTAGTCGCAGCGCGCTGACAGCTGCGACCGACCTGGAAGTCGGCTTTCCCTGATGAGGCGGCGAATTACGCTGGATG
>JBFJNS010000282.1:0-4622 GCA_041618055.1 Binatia bacterium | reverse complement strand
CGAGGCCAGAGACATCCCAAGAATGACCAGGATGCCTCCGACCATCACCATGGAATTGCGCATGATCCCCGGCAGGTCTCGCAATGCGACCTCCCGATGGATCAGCACCTCGACTACCAGGACATACAAGACCGTGATCGCGGCGGCCTCGGAGACGGCGAAAAAGCCGCTGTAGATGCCCCCCAAGACTAGGAGCGGCAAGGGGATCTCCCACTTCGACTCTCGCACGGCCGCAAGTGCCTCCTGCCACGAAAGCTCCGCAATCGCTGTCCGAACCGTCCTGCCCTCCCACAGGCTCCATGCGGAAAGCAAAATCAGCATTAACAAACCGGGGAAAAGGCCGGCAAAGAAAAGGCTTTCGATTGTCACCTCACGGGCGAGTCCGAGCTGCTGAACGACAATCCCATACAAGATCAAGGGTAACGAAGGTGCGAAAAGCAAGCCGAGACTGCCGGAAGTCGTTACCAGTCCGAGATTAAAGCGGTCATTGTATCCGGCTTGTTTCAGGGCTGGATAGAGCAATGCGCCGAGCGCGACGATGGTCACTCCCGACGCGCCGGTGAAGGCTGTAAAGAGCGCACAGGAAGCTAGCGCCACGATTGCCAAGCCGCCAGGCAGCCAACCAAGAAGCGAGGTGGTCAACCGGACCAGTCGATCCGGGGCGCGGCTTTCGCCCAATACGTAGCCAGCAAGGGTAAATAGGGGTATCGCCAGCAAGACGGGCATTTCGGCAATTCGGTAGAATTCGACGGTGATGACGGAGAGGTCGACACCGGCCGCATAGAAGCCGATCATGGCGCTGGCGGCGATCACGGCGAAAAGAGGCGCGCCGAGCAGCGCGAGCCCGAAAAGAACTATGCTGATCCCGAAAGTCAGCGCCAGCCCCCCTTTGCTCGGAAATCTTTGAACTCGGCCACGCTCAGGAAAAGATAGCGCAGGGCGATGACCCCAAAACCCGCGGGCAGGATGAGTTCAATGATCCATGCAGGCAGGTTGCCAAAGGTCAGCGTTCCCATCTCATATTCCAGGAAGACGAATCGGCCGGCGTGGATGGCGACTATGGCGCAGACGAAGAAAGTGAACAGCCCCACGATCGCCTGGCTCAGCGCCTTGGCCGGTGCGGGCAAGAATTTCAAAATCACGTCGATGTTAATATGTTTGTTGTCCCGGCTGGCAGCCAGCGCACCCACGAGTCCTAGCCACAGGACCAGGACTCGTAAAGCCTGGTCTCCCCAAGCCAATCCCATGTCAAACAAATTGCGCAAGAGGATCTGGGCTGCCGCAATAAGAATCATGGCAGCCAGGAGCACGACCAAAACCGCGTCCTCCATCAAAGCGATGAGGCGGAGCACACCCTTGCTCGATTCGATCCGTGCTTCCTTGGTATTCTTGCTATCAGCGTCCGCTGGATTCGCCCTCACGACTGTTTCGATAGGTGCGCAGGTGGCGTTGGAGCGACTCTAAGACCGCCGGCGTGTAAATATTATTTTTGGCCAGACGATTGGTGGCCTCGGCGGCGATGGCGCGCAGTTTCTGGAGTTCCTCCGGCGACGGTCGGACAAATTCAATGCCTTGATTGCTAAGGGCTTGTTTTGCATTATCATTGTCCTTGCGGTTCTGTTTGTTTAATTCAACGACCCCTTGCTCAAGCACAGCACGGGCAATTTTTTGATCGTTCCGATTGATCTGGTTGAAGGCCCGTTGGTCGATGAGGAGCAACCCGTAAGTATACATCACGGGTGATTCCGTAAGGTATTTAACGGCCGTATGCCATTGCAGTGCGATTGCCCCGATGGGTGGGGTGCCCACCGTCTCGATCAAACCGGTTTGCAGCCCGGTGAGGACGTCAGACACTGGCAGCGGAATGGGCGAGCGGCCTGCCGTTTCAAAAAAGGTCCGGCTGATGGGATCGCCTTCCGGCACCCATGTCTTGAGTCCCTCCAAGTCTTGTACGCTGCGCACAGGACGGCTTGACATCAGGTAGGCGAAGCCACTCTCTGATATTCCAAAGGATACGAATCCGTGCCGTTCCAGTCCCTTTAGCAGTGCTGCGTCCATGCGCGCGCGCACGTAGTCGACTTCCTCATAAGAGCGGAACAACATTGGCAGGCCGTATATCTGGCTATCCGGGTACACGCCCGCCAGAGCCCCGGAGGCCACTCCGCCGCCTTGGAGCTGGCCGATCCGCATTTTACGCAGAACGCTCGCGTCATTTCCCATCACGCCACCCGGGTAGAACTTGAACTGGACGCGGCCTGCTGTGCGTTGTTCGATCTCCTCGGCTCTCTTGCGGATCTCTTTCATCCAGGCCGTGCCGTCAGGTGGCAGGGTCGCAATCTTGAGGATTTGGGCGTGTCCCGGGAAAGGAAAAGCGGCAAAAACTAACAGAGCAAGAAAAATCGTCAGCGTTGCATGCTTCATCATTGTTATAGGTTAAAAATAATCGTTGGCTGTCGCAAGCAGGCGGCGTGCTTCTTCTTTTGCCATGGCATTGGAGAAAGTGTGCCCCGGGTCAACGGGATCGGAAGCAAGGACTTCCTGAAGCAGCTGCTCATGTAACTTGCGGTCGAAAACAAGGCGCGCGTAGTGCTTGGCGAACAGGACTTTAGCCATCAGGTTGTGGCCGCCGGAAAGCTCGATGGCCCGTTCGAAGTGGGCGCGTGCCTTTTCAGGCTTTCCGCCCAGCGATGGCGGTTGCAGAGTCCCTAGCACGCCAAGGTAAAGATGCGGTCCGCCCTCCTCAAATGTCTCATCGAGTTGGATTATTCGTTGCATGGCGGCCTCGACTTTAGGCAATTCGGCGACGGCATTCCAGTCGTCCCGATGAGCCTGAATCCACCCTGCCCATGATGCGGCCCATGTGTAAAGAACGGGAACATCGGTTAACGTCAGCGTCGCGAGCCCGCGGACGAATTGATCGTAGGGACGGGTTAGCATCGGGCAGACAGCAAGACTTTTTTGACAAAGGGCTCTTATCGCGTAGGCGCGGGCATGGGTGGTCATGCGCTTGGCCCTCTCAGGGTCGTCGACAAACGCTCCGGCGTACGTCGAATACAGTTTTGCTCCCATCAAAAGAAGGCGGATGTTGCCTGGATCATCGCTGATCAGACCGTCAATGAGCAGGAGGTACGCGGGCGCACCGGCCTTTACGGTTGCCGGATCGTCCTGATTCAATATCGCCGCAGAAATACTCTCCCCAAGCCGGGCGGTAGCCGAGGTGACCATGGTGTCGCAACCCGCGACAACCGCTGGCAACAGCACCCAGACCAGCGAGCGCGGGCGGTATGGCAGACTACGGAACCGACAAGCCGAAAGGTTTTTTGCCACCGCCCGTTAAAGTAATCTCTTTCGGAGCTCGATGCAATCAGCCCGGGCAACGGTTCAAATCAGTTAACCCGAGGCTCTCTCAATCGCGACATGGAGGTTGCTTACTTGTGTTGGCGCGAGCTTACCGCTGGGAGTTTTTCCCCAGCGCTTGGGGGTTCGCCACGTTGATGGGCTTGCCGGTAGCGAAAGCTAAGATTTGATCCACCGCTATATCGTAATAGGCCTCGTAAGTTTCCCGCGTGACGTACCCCAGGTGAGGCGTGCAGACAACGTTTGGCATTTTGAGCAGCGGGTGCGTGGCACCGACCAGCGGCTCGTTCTCATAGACATCCACGGCGGCAAAACCGGGCCTTCCGGCCTTGAGCGCTTCCACCAGAGCTCCGTCGGCTATGAGTCCGGCACGGCTCGTGTTGACGAGCAAGGCGGACGGTTTCATGCGTCCGAGGTCCTCGCGCGTGACAATACCGCGGGTCTCCTCGTTGAGCGGGATATGAAGACTCAAAATGTCGGCGTCAGCGAAGAATTTCTCGCGACTCTGTGCCACGTCGTAGCCCAGGCCTCGAGCCCGCGCGATAGACCCTTCACGTCCCCAACAGAGTATGTGCGCGCCAAAGGCCTGACCCACGGAGGCAACGATCCCGCCGATCTTGCCGAGAGCATAAATTCCCAGGGTTTTGCCTGCGACTTCCACTCCCAACGTTGTTTGCCAACGGCCTTCCTTTAACTGTCGGATCTCGTGGGAGAGTTGCCGCAACGCGGCAATGATCAGGCCCCAAGTTAGTTCTGCAGTTCCATTGGGTCGCCCAGAACCACCAGCCGAGACGACGACGCCTCGCTCTGTGCAGGCAGCCAAATCGACATGCCCGATGTTACGGCCGGTCTGGCTGATAACCTTCAGCTTCGACAAGCGCTCGATCACCGCGCGCGGGAAACGCGACCGTTGCTGCGTGAGGATGACGGCTTCGGCCTCTTTGAGCCGTTCTGCAAGGCCCAGAGCGTCTTTTTCCGTGTCGTTGTAGACGATGACTTCATGATCCCTGAGCTTGGAAAAGCACTTCAGCGTGCGAAACGCATTCTGATAATCATCGAGGACGGCAATTTTCATTTTTTTCATGCCTTTCTATGCGACGTTCTCTCAGGTTGCCGGGGGCTTAGGCGACACGGGACCTTTGGGGAAGAATATTTAACATATCGGAAATTACTGACAAACAAGAGCCTCTGTCAACTTGCCGTTTGCGCCGGCTCCGAGCGCCAAGGGAGAAAGGTCCGTAATGACGACCCGCAGCATTGATTTT
>JBFJNS010000281.1:0-4627 GCA_041618055.1 Binatia bacterium | reverse complement strand
GACTTCTGCTATTGCCCGCCGTGATCAGCGTGATGCAGCCAGCGTTTATCGCCAAACAAATTGCCGCAGAATCTTCCTCCCTGCGATAGAAAGCATGGTCACCAAAACACTTCTGCAAGTCATGTGCCTCGCCTGCGCCTTGGGGTCATGGTGGCCTTCCCTGGCCGCGGAAAAAGTCATTCTCGCGGTCCCCGTTGTAGCCGTTCAATATGCGCCAATTTACCTCGGGATCAAACAGGGGATCTTTGCCGATGAGGGACTGGACCTGGAGATCCATGTCGTTCGCACCGACCTAGCCATTGCCGGACTCAATTTCGGAAAGATTGATTACATAGCCCACGGCGGTGCCGCCCTGCGCGGCGCAACGCGAGGCTTCCCTATAAAACTCATTTTCGCTCTGGACGACAAGGCTGCTTTTTGGCTCATGACCCGGCCGCAGATTCAAAGTGCGGCACACCTGAAAGGAAAAACAGTTGGCGTCAGTTTTCCGGGAGACACACCGCACTTGGTGCTAAAGCGATTTCTGAGGCAACGGGGGTTGAATCCGGAAAGCGACGTCACATATGTCTCCGGGCAGATCTCGCCCATCGGCCTCCAGGGTCTTAACGCGGGCGTTCTCGACGGAGCGGTCATGGTCCCGCCCTACTCCGTTATCGCGGAGAAACTGGGGTTCCACTCCTTGGCGTTTCTCGGCAAGGAAGTTCCTGATGCCCCGACTATTAACGGCATCATTACCAGCAACGCGAAAATCAGTTCTCAGCCGAACCAGGTGAAACGCATCGTGCGAGCGATGCTGAAATCGGTAAACTTTTACCGACAAAAGAAAGAAGCGGCCGTCGCCTTCCTTGCCTCCGAGTACAAGCTGGAGCCCCCGGTTGCGAAACAGGTTTACCAAAATGCCCTCGCTGTGCTGACGCCAAAAGGGGAAGTAAGCCTGGATAAGGTTCGCGATGTTTTGAACTTAGCTAAGGAATCGGGCCAGACCCAGGTGGTTGTTCCAGAGCCGGATTCGCTGCTGGACTTTTCATTTCTGCACGAGGCGCGACGGGCAGCAACCGCAAATGGGCCGATGTCCGACCGTCCTTAGGCCGAGGCCATCCAGAGCTGTCTGTTCACGGCTTTCACCCTACGGCTAACTTGCAGTGCCGGTGCGATCTAGCGATGCGAGGTCGCAGCCGACGCTGGGAATGGAAAATTCTCAAACCATGATGCACCGATCAACCCGGATTCCACCGTGGTAGATCCGGTATAGGCAGAGCGAGGGGCGAGCCTGGAGTGGAGAAGATACCCAAGCGCGAAGTTTCAAAGGAGTTGTTGCATCTTGGCAAGTGACGGTCCTCGCTTTGAGACTGCAACTCCATGCACCGGCCATGTCTATCTGCGTAAAGCCACCAACTCATTATCTTCGCTACGAAAGGGTCGCTCCTTGCTCTTCAAGTAACTTTCTACTGCGGAATTCGGGATCAATACAGCGGTTAGCACAACACTAACTCCCGGGGACCGCTGGGATAGTATCCTTGCCGTCAAATGGCGGAGAAAATATGGCCAAGGCCACCGACGGCTGATGATAGGTGTTGACGAAGTAGTGGACCACGCCGCCTGGAATGAAAACCACGTCCCCGACCTTAAGCTCGACGCGCCTTGTTCCCACTATCAGATAACCCTGACCGCGCATCACGGTGACGGTCAGGTCATGATCTTTGTGAATGTGTGGCGATTCGCGGTCACGGACCTGAACGACGTGGTGGCTAACCGTGCGTCCCCGCCCAAGGGTGGTCACCTGGATATTGGCTGTGGCAGGAAGCGGGTTCTGCGCCAAAACCTGCTCGATATCGGATTCGGTCAATGAAACTCCGTATTGGAGAAAGAACCGCGGCGCGGGAGCGCATGCGAACACCATCGCGAGCAGGACGATAAGGGGAAAATAGGGTTTATGGTTGCTTGACCTGATAGTCATAAACCAACTCCAAGAACTGGAGGATCATACGAGCCGTCGCTCCCCAGATATCCCAACCGTCGAAATAGAAATGATAAACGGGCTCGCCATGCGATGAAAGATGATCGGCCACCGTAACCGACGACGGGTTCAATAGCGCGGAAATGGGAACCGTGAAAACCGCTGCCGTTTCGCGCGGATTCAAACGGAACTCATATGAAGACGGGATCATGCCAACGAACGGCGTGATAAGAAATCCGTACGCCCCCATGACCTGATCCAATTGGCCCAGAATACGCACATCGCTCGGTTCAATGCCGATCTCCTCGTGGCTCTCGCGCAGGGCGGCTTCCAATTCACCGGGGTCCCCGGTATCGACGCGCCCGCCAGGAAACGCCACCTGCCCGCGGTGGTGGTTGAGATGCGCTGCCCTCTTCGTAAGGACGAAATAATCATCGTCGTCTCGCTCCTGCACTGGCATCAGAACAGCTGCGGGTCTGAAGTGGCTTCCCACTATACGCTTGGGCGCTCTAGCCCGCAGGACATCCGCGATTCTATGGGCAACCATATGTTGCAACTAAACTTGCTTGGCCAAATGGCTATGATATGAAACAAACCCAATTTACCGAATCCACGACCAAAAGACCACTATCATGAAAGACGCTCAGATACATGCCGTCATGCGCTTATTGCGCCGCGAGGTCGCAAAATGGCAAACGCCCATTGTCACGCTGATGGCCGAAACGTACGCGAGCCCCTTCAGAGTGCTCATTTCTTGCATCCTGAGCCTCCGAACCCAAGACGCCACCACGGCTCAGGCCTCGCGCCGGCTCTTCGCCCTGGCCGATACGCCGGAGAAAATGCTCAAGCTGACGACCGCGAAAATCGAGAAGGCGATCTTTCCAGTCGGCTTTTACCGTACCAAGGCGAAAAACCTTTTGGAGATCAGCCGCGTACTAATAGATAACTACTCGGGGAAGGTTCCTAATGAGATCGATGAATTATTGAAACTCAAAGGCGTGGGACGAAAAACCGCGAATCTCGTGGTCACTCTGGGCTATCGCAAACCCGGCATCTGCGTCGACACCCATGTGCACCGCATCTCCAATCGCTGGGGGTACTTGCGAACCAAGAATCCAAAAGAAACTGAGTTCGCCCTGAGAGCAAAGCTCCCCGCCCGATACTGGATCCAATATAACGACCTGCTCGTCAGCTTTGGCCAACAGGTCTGCCGCCCGATCTCACCGATCTGCAGCCAGTGCCCGGTGGAAAAGTATTGCGCCAAGATTGGGATCACAACGAGCCGATAGGAGCGTGAACATCTATTGGCCAATTTGACAGCGTCGAGGGAGGTGGACTAGGGTGATTTTTATTTCCCGCATAGGCTGAATAACGATGTCGGACTACTTTGCGCACAATATCGAACTCGTGAGTTACCACGATCTGGGCGGGAAACCCGCATTTAAGCTCGCCGCGCAGGAGGTCAACCGCCGCTGGTATCTCTATGTGGCGCATCTCTGGCATCGCGGCTGGAGCGTTATCGATGTGACCGACCCGACTAGCCCGCAGCAGGCCGCCTTTGTTCCCGGCCCGGAAAACACCTGGACGATTCAGGTGCAGGTCGCCGAGGGTAAGATGATCACGGCGCTCGAACGCATCGCGCCGGGATGGGGCGGAGCCGAAAACCAGCCTTACACGGAAGGCTTTTTTATTTTTGACGTCACCGATCCGGTAAAACCACGCCACATGGGCCATTTTCAGACGGGCAACACCGGCACACATCGCAACTTTTACGACGGCGGGAATTTGGTCCATGCAGCCGCGGGCGCAGCCGGCCTGGTAGGGAAAATCTACCGCATCGTCGACATCGCAGACCCCGGCAAGCCGAGAGAAGTCGGTCGTTTTTCTTTACCCGAGCAAGCCGCGCCCACGCCGGGATTGAAATTCTCCTGTCATGGTCCGGCGCATATCGAAGGCAACCGAGCCTATCTGTCCTACGGTGACGGCGGTGGAATCATCCTCGACGTCGCCGACATGTCTCAGCCTCGACTGATCAGTCAGCTCGCTTTTCGCGGCATCACGGCGACGCAAGGCATTCACACGTTTCTTCCACTGCCGCGCCGCAAGATCGCGCTGATCAATGACGAGGCGATTCGCGACGAGGGCGACGAGAACCTGAACATGGCCGGCATTGTCGACATCAGCGATGAAAACCGGCCACGTCTGATGTCGCTTTTTCCTCTACCTGAGCCGCCGCCGGAAAGCGGCTTAAAGAACTTTTACCAGAAGGGCGGGCGCTTCGGCCCGCACAATCACCACCACCCAAACCACCAGCCCTGCCTCGAGGACCGCGATGATATCGCTTTCCTGACCTATTTTAACGCCGGACTTCGGGTCTATGACATTCGCGACGCGCGCGCGCCGAAAGAAATAGCTTATTTCATTCCGCCAGATCCGCAAACCAAGATCGGCACGAAACCGAACAAACTCGTGGCGCAAACCGAGGACGTTTTGGTGGATCGCCGAGGTTTCATTTACATCAGTCAAAAGAACCAGGGCGTCTATATTTTGCGCCTAAAAAACCTTTGGCCCTACGAGCATTCGTGAATGAGCAGACCACACGCAGGATAGAGCTTGGATAATGGCACTCTATCCGCAGCCATCCCTCATGCGACAAAAACTCACATAACT
>JBFJNS010000280.1:0-4636 GCA_041618055.1 Binatia bacterium | reverse complement strand
ACATAGCGAGGCGCTCCCAGGAAGCGCCGCGGCTCTCAAAAATACCTGGGAACAGGTGGCCGAAGCGACCGTACAACACAAAAGACAATACTAAAGCGGTCAAGACCCACCCCACTAGCCGGCGGCATGCTTCCAGGACAAGGATGATGGTAATCACGCCAAGCAGCCACTTGGTGGGGGTAATGACGGCCAGTTGGTACGCCATCTCCGGATAGTGGACGGCAATGAACAGGCCCACCACCAGGCTCGCCAGCACCAGCAGCCAGTCGTACCAGGGTACCGAAGTGCGGGCCGCGCGCTTTCCCGCCGGTTTGGTCACGAAAGCGGCACCCAGCAGTAATGCCAGGAATAGACCCAGAAATTGTTCGCGGAAAATCGCTACACCAACGAAGGAGGGCACTTCCAGGACAAACACGGTTCCGATAATAGGAAGGAGACAAAGGAGGCACAGCTCGAGTCGGCGCTCAAAACCATGGAGTGTCCGAAAACGGACGTCTTCTGTGCCCTCTGCCACGGAGTCCCTCCTCTAGGGATTTGCCTGCGAAGGGAGGCGGTTCGTGGCGAGCACGGGGCCGCATCCCTTGGTAATTTCTCGGCTTGCGGGTTGTTGGTAAGACCGCCCGCCTATTTCCCGGCCTGGCTAAGGAGTCGCGTCTGTACCTTCTCGATCGCGTCCGTCCAGACGCCCTTCTCTTTGTAGAATTGGATGGCGCCGGGATGGTACGGCAGGGTAATATCAGTACTCGCGAACCGGTCCGACTTCCATCGCTTGAGTATCGGATGCTTGCCAAATAGAGTTTTCTGTCCGTCCCAGAGGGCCTTTACCACTTCGTAGACCGCTTTGTTTGACATTTTCTTATGAGTCGTGACGTAGACATCGTAGGAAACTGCCGAAACGTCTTCGGTCACGCCCGCTGTGCTGCCGGCCTTCCAACGGCTCGCGTAGTATCCTGGCACCGCTTCACGGAGACGCTGCTTGGATTTTGCGTCATCGCAGATGGAGATCATGCGCACGCCGATGGCGGCATCGGCTTCCCTGACCTTCCCGGAGCCAACGGCGTGGAGAGCGGCCTCAACCCGTCCCGCTTTTAGTGCATCGATCCCGTCATTCACAGCGGGGACGGGTACGACGTCCACCTCGGCCCACGTCATGCCACAGCTGGCCAGGCTACCGAAACCGTTGTACCAGACTGCCTGATGAGCGGGATACTCGCCGGCGACCTTTCGTCCCTTCAAGTCCTTGACGGTGTGAATATTGCTGTTCTTGGGAACATGAAAACCAACCGTCATGGCACCACCCCGGAGCACGAGACGTGCGTTAGGAGTTGTTGCGAAGGGGTTCCTGCCACCAATCTTGAGCTGGTCAGGCCCCCGATATGCCATGGCCATATCTACGGCGTTGTTTATCCCGAAGTCCAGTTCTCGACCTTCGTTCAGCAGCGGCAAAAAGGTGCTGCTGCCCGCATAAGGGGCCGGTTCCGCTTTCAAAGGAGCGTGCTTCGCAATGGTAGCGGCGACGCCGCTGGCCAAGGCGTAAAACAGCGTGCCAGACGGATTGGAGCCAATGCTCACGGACTTCGGTAGCGCCTCGTCAGCCGCGAATGCCGGTGTCAAGCCGATCAGAGCGGTAAGCGAGAAAGCCACGAGTAACCGAGCCGATATAACGGTTAGGCTTAACGCTCGTGGGCGACAACTTAATACTCTCATGATTATTCCTCCTCCATAATTAAGGATAAGAACAAGAACATGCAAAAGATAAAAAGTTGTGTTCGATGAAGTTCTAAGACGACAATTAGGGTCAACGCGCGCTTGTGTCAAGGAACGGAGCAAATGAAATCAAGTACAAGGAGTGGGCTTATGCCTTTATGGTTTTTGCATGGTCGCGATCCGAGTGCGGCCAGGCCTAAGAGCTGAAAAGTGTCGAGGCGGAAAAATCAATCTACCGGGAAGAGTCGATGTCCCCCTTCAAGTTCCGGCTAGGACTATTATGATAACGCGAGACACGAATAGGGGAAGGCTTTTCGGGCGTGAGTTTCTTGTTCCGAGAAAATACCCATGCACCGGTTCTGGGCATTTCCTCGGTTTTTTCAAACCGGGGAAGGCTCCTGGTACATCCACCGCGCAGGGGAGATTTTTTCTTCCTGCGCGGTGGATATGGTTGAACGGGTTTTCCCGCTACCTTCCGAGCAGCTTTTTCATCCGCTCTATGATTTCCGGAGGCTGATGGATTACTTCTTTAGACAAACTCTCCATCTCCTCGCCGCTTACGGGATCGAGGTCGAATTTTCGTTTCTTGGTCTCTGCGACAAACTCCGGTTCCTTGACAGACTTTGTAAAGGCGTCGCGGATTATTTTCACTCGGTCCGCCGGCATACCCGGAGGAGCGACCATGGGACGGCCAAAAGCGCCGGCAGCCAGTACCACTTTGGCAAGGCGCCTGCCGTCTTCAGAGGTCTTGTACTTATCCATGAGTTCGGAAATCAACGGGGTATTGGGCATGCGCTCGTCCCGTTTGCGTCCCGTTTGAATAACGTTGTAGACAAAGCCTTTTTGACGCCAGGTGTGGAAAGGCTCGCGGTTAAAGAAGGCCTCGATGGTCATGGCGCGGCATTGCAATTCGCCCTTCTCGACGGCGAGGTCTATGGGCCCGCCCCCCTGGTAGCCCGTCACGATATTGAATTTAGTGCCGATGATTTCTTCCATTAACTTGGGCAGATAATAGCCGGTGGAAGAAACTCCCGTGGCGCCGCACCGGGGCGGCTCTTTGGCATTGCGGATATCATCTGTATTCTTGTACGGCGCATCGACGCGCATATACATCTGATGCTCGCTTTCAACCGGAGAGCCGATCCAGGTAATCTTTGTCCAGTCGTATTGCACCTCCTTGAGTCCTGCTAACTGATCGAAATAAAGAGCGGGGGAGATCCAGCCCAGAGTCAGACCGTCAGGCTTACCTACGCGATAGACGTAGTTCGCCGCAATCATGGAGCCGCCGCCTGGCATGTTCTGTACGATGATCGTAGGATTGCCGGGAATATGCTTGCTCATGAACTGGGCAAAGAGCCGCGGCCATTGGTCGTTTGTATCTCCGGCGGGATATCCCGTTACGATACGAATGGTCTTCCCGTCGAAAAATGAAGTTTGAGCCTGAACGCTGAAACTCCATAAAAACAAGGCCAGCAAAACAAAGATGCATTTCTTCATACTACCAATTCCTCCATTGTCCTTTTTGCTTCATGCGTTAAATGACACGCGTGGATGGAAGTCAGACTTACATCCCCGAGATTTTCTTGGCCCGCTCGATCACATCGGGCGGTTGCGCTATCACTTCCTTGCTCAACTCCTCGAGCTCCTCGCCGGTTGAGGGGTCCATGTCCATTTTGCCTTTCTTGGCGTCGGCGATGAGCTCCGGGTCTTTCATGCTTTTGGCGTGCGCCTCGCGCAAGATCTTCACCCGATCGGCGGGCGTTCCGGGTGCGGCAAAAAGCGGGCTGCCAAACTCCGCGCCGGCGAGAATGACGCGGACCACTTTGCGATTGATCTCGGGAGTCTTGTACTGGTCCATGAGCTCGTAGATGGTAGGCACGTCCGGCGCTCTTTCGTCCCTCTTTTTCCCGGTTTGCAGTAATAATCGGGCAAATCCCCTTTTGCCCCAGCTAATAAACGGCTCGCGCCCGAAATAGGGGTCGATGCTCATCCCCCGGCATACGACCTCGCCTTTTTCCACTGCGAGATCAACCTCGGCGCCGCCCGGATAGCCCATCACCATGGCCAATTTGCCGCCCAAAACCTCATCCACGATTCTTGTCAAAAGATAACCCGAACTCGTGGTGCCGGTCTCGCCGCATTTCGGGGGCTCTTTGGCCTTAATGATATCGCCCACGGACTTAAAGGGCGTGTCGGAACGAATGTAGAAAACCAGATGCCGCTTGTCCTGGGTGCCGATCCAATTGAATTTGCGCACATCGAATTTCACTTCCCCGCGCCCGACGAGCTGATCCATGTAAATATTCGCGCTGGGCATGCCCAGCGTTAATCCATCGGGCTTGGCTACGCCGTACACATAGTTGGCGGCGATGACCGAGCCCGCACCGGGCATGTTCTGGACAATGATATCCGGGTTGCCCGGGATATGTTTGCCCATATGTCGCGCTACTTCACGCGCCCAGCGGTCGTAGAACCCGCCGGCGGTAAAGCCGACGACGATTCTGATGGTTTTCCCCTTGTAAAAAGGTTCGGCTTGAGCCCGAAGGATGGAGGGAAGCGCAAGGATGGAGACCAAAAAGAATAGAACCACTGAGTTTTGGATCGCGAGGGGGATACGGTTTTTCATAAAGACCTCCGCTAATTCACTCCGCTATTTGGAACCGACCAGCCGGCCCTGGTTCCACGGTCTTGTTCGACCATTAGACGTAAGCCGGCGGCTACCCTTTCATGCGCAAGCTGATAGGGTGATGGCTTTGAATCATGGGTCGGGACATTTTTCAAGGGCTCGCTTATATGAAATGGAAACTACCCGTCTCTTTAGACAACAAGAGCTGAAGGGTAACTAGTGTGGTGTCCCCAACGCTTCTTTACATTTGGTTGCTCCACAGAGGCAGACCTTCCGCCCGTGGTCAATAGGCCGATGCCTTGT
>JBFJNS010000279.1:0-4652 GCA_041618055.1 Binatia bacterium | reverse complement strand
CAGCCGCGATTCTGCTTGGCGCTTTTATTATTCAGGGGATCGTTCCGGGACCAGACATGTTGCTACCCGCGCCCAAAGGGAAGCTGGATCTGACCTTTTCTTTTGTCTGGATCATTGTCTTGTCCAACGTCATTACCGTCGCCGTCTGCTTCATGTTTCTCAACCAGTTGGCAAAAATCACCCGCATTCGTAGTTCGCTTTTGATGCCGTTTATTCTTTTGCTGGTTTTTCTCGGTGCCTTCGCCGAGAAGAATACCTTTCAAGATGTTGCCATGGTGCTGGGCGCCGGCGCTCTGGGTTGGGTCATGGTGAAGTTGGATTGGCAGCGCCCGCCGCTCATTCTTGGCCTGGTGCTCGGCCCGCTAATGGAAAACCGCCTCTTCCTTTCCACCGACAACTACGGCGCTGCCTGGCTCTGGCGACCTGGGGTGCTCATTATCGGGGCGATAACGCTGTTTGGAATATTTTACCCGGTGGTCAAGGCCAAGTGGAAACCGCGCAATGAGTCCAACGGGCTCGGGCGGGAGCGGGGCCCTGTCACAGACGCGGAAAATAACCGAATCCACTGGGGAACCGTCGTCTTTGTCGTTGCCTTGATCGCGTGTCTGGCTTGGGCGATGTGGGAAAGCAAGGGGTTCGGTTTCCGCGCGGGCCTGTTTCCGTGGGCAATCGGCTACCCGCTGCTGGCTTTTTCTGGCGTGCAACTGATTTTGTCCCTGTTAGGGAAAGACAAGCACGTTCACGTGGCTTCCATGGCGGACTATGAAATCGGAGCCGAACCGGAAGTGCCGCAGAATATCGTTGTTGACCGGACGATGAGGATCGCTCTTTGGATTATCGCTTATTTTCTCGCCATCTGGGTGTTTGGCTTTTCCTACGCCGTGCCCTTGATGATATTCGCTCATCTCAAGTTTGGAGCTGCGGAGAAATGGCCCATTTCGGTCACTCTGACGTTAGGGGGCTGGGCGTTCTTTTATCTCCTGTTCGAGCGCTCCTTGCACATCCCCTTTCCCCCGGGGTTGATTTTCGATTGGCTGGGGTAGCTCGATTTTGATCGAACCATGATCCCTCAGGGCTGCTTCTTCACCTGGAGGGCGCGCCAGACCTTCTCCGGTGTCAGCGGCAGAGTACAGAGCCTCACCCCTGTCGCGTGGTAGAGCGCGTTTCCGATCGCCGGCGCCACTGGCAACAAACTGCCCTCACCGGTACCTTTGGCGCCAAACGGCCCCGGCCCGTTGCGGTTTTCAATGAGAATCGTTTCGAAATGCTTTGGCAAATGGGCAAACGTAGGAATCGGATAATCGATAATATTCGGGTTCAGGAGTTGACCGTCTTTGTAAACCATTTCCTCGAGCAGGCTATGACCGATGCCGTTCATCACGCCGCCTTCGTCTTGTCCTTCACATAGCACGGGGTGAATTGCCTTGCCGACGTCCGACAGCGAAACATATTTGGTAATCTCGACTCCTCCTGTGTCCGGATCGACCTCAACTTCGGCAGCTCCCCAACTGATTTCCCAAAACGTCGTCGGCGAACCGAGCGCAGCTTTTGTGCTCTTAATGTCTTGATAGGCGCCTCTCCCCACCAGTTCGCCCGCCTTCGACAAGAAAATCTTTTGCATGACTTCGGCGAAGGTCAATCTCTGGCCTCGACCCGCGTGAATTCGCCCCTGTTGCAGCGACAGCCGCTCGGGTTTGGTCTTGAGGATCTTAGCGGCGTGCTTGAACAACTGACGCTTCAAATCCTTCGCTGCTCTCTGCACCGACAACCCCATGACAACCGTCGAACTGCTGGCGTTGGTATTCACGTCATAAGGCGTCACGTCGGTGTCGAGCTGAGCCACAGTTACCCGGGCCAAGGGGACGCCCAACTCCTCCGCCACGATCTGGCTCAATGCCGTGCGTGCACCTTGCCCCACCTCGACCGTGCCGGTAAGCAGAACGAGGCTGCCGTCGGAATTCATTTTCACGGCCGCGGACGCAACCTTGTAAGTGCCGCCACCGTCTTTCATGCAGCACGCCAAGCCCTTGCCGATATTGGATTTCTTCGCTCTTTGGCCCCACCCAATCGCCTTGGCCGCCCGAACCAACCCTTCCTTGAGGTTGCAGTCAACCGGCGTATCACCCGGCGTATAGAGCTCCCCCTTCTTGAGCAAATTCCTGAGCCGCAATTCGAGCGGGTCCAAGCCTAACTTATCCGCGATTATATCCATCTGCGATTCATAAGCCCAGGTGACTTGAAGCGTGCCGAACCCCCGATAGGCCCCGCTGGGGACGGTGTTCGTGTAAACCGTGTAGGCATCCGTCTTCATATGCGGGATGCGATAGGGACCGAAGCAGCGATAGCCTGCCTTTTGCGTAACCCGCGGACCGGCGTCAGCGTACGCCCCAGTGTCCATGTGAATCAGGCATTCCCGCGCGAGCAGCCTGCCGGTCTTCGTCACACCGGTCTTGATGCGAAACCGCGACGGGTGGCGCGACACGGTCTTGAAACTCTCTTCGATGGAGTGCGCGAGTCGAACCGGCCGCTTGACCTTCCATGACAACGCCGCCGCCAACGGCTCGGTCTTGACGGCGAGCTTGCCGCCGTAACCGCCCCCGACATAAGGCACAATGATTCTTATCTTGTTGAGCGGCACGTTGAAGATGGCGGCCAGGTGTTCCCGAAGCGTGAACGGTTCCTGCGTGCTGGCCCACAACGTCATACGGTTGCCTTCGACATGAGCGACGGTCGCATGCGGTTCCATGGAAAAATGCTGAACGCGAGGAAACGTAAAAGTGTCTTCAAAGATGAAGTCCGCCTTCTTGAAACCCTCCGCGACATCTCCTTTGGAGTAGCTGAACCGATAACAGAGATTTGTGCCGAAGAACTCCTTTGGGGTTTCATAGCGCTGCCCCATCAGTTCTCCGCCGCTTGACGCAGCCTCGTGGACTAGAGTTGCGTCAGAGGCAAGGGCCTCCTCGATAGACGTCACCGCGGGCAACTCCTCATAGTCGGCCTCGATGAGCCCCAGGGCCTCCTCCGCCGTCGCCCCATCGACCGCAGCGACGGCGGCCACCGGGTCGCCGACGTAGCGAACCTTATCGACGGCCACGATAGTCTGGTCTTTGTACGCCGCCCCGAACATACCGAGTCCGCGTTGATCGTCCCTGGTTATGACACCGTACACTCCCGGCATTTGTTCCGCCTTGCTCGCATCGACCCGCAGCAAACGAGCATGCGCGTACGGACTGCGCAGAATTTTGCCGTGGGCCATCCCCGGCAGCTCGATATCCACCGTATAGAGGGCTTTGCCCGTAACCTTTTCCTCGCCGTCCAACCTTGGCTCCGGCCGGCCTACCACGTGATGTGCGTGCGTCTGTTTCATCCCTTCAACCTCTATCGCTGTAATTTTTGTTAACCCACTCGATCGCTTCTTCGCGGCTGTTGAGCTCTCCGCCAAGCTGTGCATCCTCCACTTGCCTTAGAATGTCGGCAAAAATGGGGCCGGGAATAAACCCCAGTTCGATGAGATCCTGACCGCGCAGCAGCGGGGGAGGGTGAATCTCCTCCTGTTTGAGTGCCGCCAAGCGCTCTTTGCAGAATCGATAGTAACGTAAGTCCCCGCTTGCCGACAGGGCATCGATCCGCGCGAGTTCCAGCAGTTCCTCGATTCCCTCCTCGCGCAAAAACCGCTTGAGCGTGCTGAGGCGCATCTTGGGCGCTTGCGTGTGGCGCAAGTGATTGCGCACCAAATAGCCGACCTGCTCCCAGACCGCCCGCCCCCTTTTGAGCCGCTTGAGGACTTCCTTGGCCATTTCCGCGCCCTTTTCCGTGTGACCATGAAATGTGATGCGGTCGCCTTCCTGCCGCATGCAGACCGGCTTGCCCACATCGTGAAGCAGGCAGCCATAGGCCAGGGTCTCGGCGGCAGCATCGAGATGACTCAGAGTCAAAAGCGTATGCGTAAAAACGTCGCCCTCAGGATGTTGGGCCGGGCTCTGTTGAATTCCTTTCAACGCTTCGATCTCCGGCAACACAACTGCGAGTAAACCGCTCGCGTCCAAGAGCTCAAAGCCCTTGCGTGCGCCGCCCTCGGTCAGGATCCGCGTGATCTCCTCCCCGATCCGCTCCCAGGAAATGCGCGTGATGGACGGGGCAAGTTGCCTGATGGCTTCAAAGGTCGAATCATCGATGTTGAAGTCCAAGGTCGCGGCGAAACGCACCGCCCGCACCATTCTGAGGCGATCTTCCTCGAACCTTTCGCGCGGATTGCCGATGGCGCGGATACGGCGCCGCTCGAGATCCTCCCTGCCGCCAACAAGGTCGATGATCCGGTCCGCGAGCGGGTCATAGACCATCCCGTTGATAGTAAAGTCTCGTCGCAAGATATCTTCTTGCAGGCTGCCGTAGCGCACATGACTGGGCCTGCGACCATCCAAATAAGGCCCATCGAAGCGAAAGGTCGCCACTTCAAACGGGTGCTCGTCGATGATCACCAAGACGACACCGAATTGTGCGCCAACGGGAACCGTGCGCTGGAAGATGCGCTCAATCTCAGCAGGCTTGGCGCTCGTGGTGATATCAAAGTCTTGCGGTGATTTGTTGAGGAGGCAATCGCGTACACATCCGCCTGCGAGATAGCTTTCGTAGCCTTCTTCCCGCAAACGTCT
>JBFJNS010000278.1:0-4664 GCA_041618055.1 Binatia bacterium | reverse complement strand
CACAGGAGGTCGAAAAAACTGCAGGCCATGGCCAAAGCAGAGCCCCACTGTCCTGCCCCGGTCTCTGTGGCCAGACGTTTGACCCCTTCCTTCTTGTTGTAAAAGGCCTGGGGCACAGAAGTGTTTGGTTTATGGCTGCCGGCAGGGCTTACGCCTTCGTACTTGTAATAGATGCGAGCTGGTGTATCGAGCGCCGTTTCCAGGCGCCGGGCGCGAAATAGAGGCGTCGGCCGCCAAAGCCTTAGAACGTTTCGCACCTCTTCGGGAATGTCGATCCAGCGTTCTTGGCTGACCTCTTGTTTGATCAGCTCTTGCGGGAATAGCGGCGCAAGATCTCGTAATTCAATTGGTTGTCGCGTACCAGGATGGATGATCGCCGGTGCGGGAGTCCTTAGGTCGGCTTGAATGTTGTACCAGCGCGTCGGCAAATTCTCTTCACCAAGGAGGTACTTCGTGATCGCTGCATCGGTTGACTGGCGATTGAAAACGGTTTCCCTAGACATATCTCTACAGCCTTTTGCAACAAAGTTAATCCCATTCCAACAAAAAACCCAGCCGACTAAGGAGACAGCGATGGCCGGCTAGTCCTCGGTGCGCTCAGAATAACAGATTTGAGATCGCAGATCTCTGACTTGCAATTCGAGATTTGCCATTTGCAATCCCGGCGGATCTGTCCACGGCGCTAGAGCTCGGCGCCCGAGCCGCTCTGATCAATTGTCAGATAAAAACGTACTATACAAAGCGCTCGTCGAAAGTGTCAATATTCCTGAAGCAACAATTGAATACCATATCACCACGAGGCACACGTAGGACAAGAAGGAGCGAGGCATCGTTGCACTTCAACCTGAATGGTGCAATTGCAGATATGCTATTGGCCGAGCTTGGAGAAAATCTGGAGTGGCGAAGATACGCAAGCGCGCAGTATCAAAGTCCTTGCTGCAACTTTGCAAGCCATCGCCCTTGCTTTGAGGTTGTTTACTCATGCAGCGGTTATCGACGTCCGCTTAGAGGAAGAGCCTCATTGTCTTCGCAACGAAGTGTTCCCCCAGGCTTTTTAAGTGAATGTTCTACTGGGAATTCGGGTTGAATCGATTAACGTCGTGCTCTTCGCCGCCTCCGAGGCGAAATGAGCCGTCGATCTAGGTTACGGCTTTCCGGCGACGGGCTTCCAAACGCATGCTTCACATACCATCCGCTTGCATCTTTTTTCCACATAGGTTTATCTGTTTGATCCTTTGAGGTTAAATGTCATGCTTCCCGAAATTATCGCCATGTTGTCCGCCATGGGTTGGGCCGGAGATTCGATTCTTGTACGATTGGGTCTTGGTAAGTCGAGCATCATCGCCGCCATGTTTCTCAGCTTTGTGGTGTCAGCAATCTGCATCGGGGGGTACCTTTTCTCTTTTTATTCATTGGAAAATTTCAAATCGCCCGCCATTTTCTACTTTGTGATCAGCGGTTGTGTTCAGCCCCTGCTCGCCCGCGCCCTCTATTACACGGGCATCGCTCGTCTTGGCGTCTCCCGAGCCGGACCGCTGCGCGGGGTGGAACCGCTGTTCGCCACCGTCATTGCCGTGGCTGTCTTAGACGAGCGACCGGGACTCTTTGTTTATCTCGGAACGGTCCTAATTATGGCGAGTTTATGGCTGATCGCAGGCAGGCAAACCGGTGAAGCCAAGTGGCGTCTTGTGGACACCGCGTTTCCACTTGGTGCGGCGCTGGTTTCAGTGATATCCCAGACTCTGCGTAAACAAGGCCTCCGGATCCTGCCCGATCCTTTCATCGCTGTCCTTACGGTTACGGTGACGTCGTTGATCTTGCTTAGCATCTTTCTTGTCGCAACCAGGCGTGCGCATCTTCTCCGCATGGAGCGCTCTAGCCTCTTTTTCTTTTTCGTCGCCGCTTTTCTAGCCACGGCGGCGCAGATCTGCAATTTTATCGCCTTAGGCCAAGGGGAACTCTCTGTCATTATTCCCTTACTCAATACCACACCTCTTTTCGCCGTGTTTTTCACCTTGCTGTTCTTGCGCAACCTGGAAACTGTCAGCCCACGAATCATTCTCGGCGCCGTCTCAATGGTGGCGGGCGCGGCGTTCATTACCAGCCGTTGACGCACAAATTTCCCTTAGCTCCTCGAAAGCGTTCTTTATTTATTTCGCTTTGCTACGCCAGGGTGCGGCAAATGAAATCGCATGAGATGGCACCCGCCATTCTCAAGCCGGCCGCAACCGCATGACCAAAAAAATTGGGCGGTGTTTTTCCGACACGCCCAGTGTGTTTTTCCCGCATTTCTAACGGTCGTAGCCGCCTTATTCGCTTGACAGGGACCACCGGAATTTGAATACTACGGTTGCACCGTCGGACCCATCTGCGGCTCTGGAAATTTACAGGAATCTTTTTTTTGATCTTGGCAAGAGTTGAAGGCTAATAAGGGTCTTAGTCATGCTCGTACAATATAGCGACGCCTGGCCTGCATGCTTCGAAAAGCTCAGCATGAACGGAAAACTCAATCGTTCCAATACCCTGAGCCTAGCGAAGAGTCAATCGCTGTCACTTTATTAGGTGAAGCTCGTTAGTGATGTTCGATCAAAGCACCGTTATCCCTCCTCAAATAAGCGGGCGCGACGAAGAGTCCGCCCTCAGAACTATTGTCGAGGGCACAGCTCCCGCATCCGCGCCCTTCATATCCAACGACCGAGAATTTAAAAGAAGTTATTTTGGAGTGTTGTGCCGACCCATGATTGACAGAAGCCTTAAAGGTCAGATTATTAACCGCGGCCTCGGTAAGCCTTAGTTTACCTGGGAACTGTTTCCCTGTGCCAACAGAATCAGCACCGATGAAAACTGAAGACACAACGCCCGGCCATCCTTTGCAGAGGGTGGACAAAGGGGCCGCACTACTCCAGATCCTTGAGGGTACGGCCACGGAGACCGGGGAGCGATTTTTCTATGCGCTGGTTGAAAATCTGGCAAAAGCCCTCGGCATCTTCGGCGCATGGGTGACCATTTGGCATGGAGAAAGCCGGCTGCGCGCGGTGGCATTCTGGTTGGGCGATCGTTTTGTTCCGGACTACGAATACAACCTCGCAGGCACTCCATGCGAACCCGTGTTTCGCGAATGTCGATTGGTCCACATCCAGGATCGAGTCATGGAACTGTATCCCAACGACCCGGATTTGAAGCCCATAGGCGCGGTAAGTTACATGGGGGTTCCGTTGTTGGATGTCGACGGGGCGATTCTAGGTCACCTGGCCATCCTCGATAAGCGGCCTCTACCGTCAGAGGCGCGGGTTCTTGCGCTTTTTCGTATTTTCGCCGCTCGGGCGGCCGCCGAGTTGCGTCGGCTGCGTGCCGAGAATCAAATTATAGAACGCGAAGACAGACTACGTCGCTTGTTCGACAGCGCCATCGACGCCATTGTTGAATTCGACCGTAACCTGACTATTACACGGACGAACCCGGCAGCCGGGAAAACATTCAATTGTACCAGCCAAGAAATGAGCGGCCGAAATTTTGCCGACTTTCTATCCGGTGAAGGGCGAATCAAAATTTTAGCGCTTATGCGCGAGCTTGATGACGACTCCCGTGCCCGTCCATCTTTGTGGATTCCGGCAGGGCTTCGAGCTTTAGCGGCCGATGGCAGGGAGTTTCCGGCGGAGGCGACGTTGTCGCGTTTTGAGGTTGAGCGGCAGGCTTTTTACACGTTGATTCTCAGAAACGTCAATGACCGGCTCGAAGCGGAGAAGAAGATTTATTCGCTAGCGGCGCAGGCAGAATATTTGCGCGATGAGATCAAGGTTCTGGGCGGTTTCGACGAGATTGTTGGTCAGAGCGAAGCTTTGCAATCAGTTTTGCAAGACGTTGAACAGGTGGCACCCACGGATACGACGGTGTTGATTCTGGGCGAGACGGGGACAGGGAAGGAGTTGCTTGCCCGGGCGATTCATGGGGCGAGTCGGCGTAAGGATAAGGCATTGATTACAATCAACTGCGCGGCCATTCCCGCCGCTCTGATGGAAAGTGAAATCTTTGGCCATGAGAGGGGTGCCTTTACCGGTGCCACGCAAAAGAGAGAAGGCCGTTTTGCGCTGGCCGATCACGGCACAATCTTTCTTGACGAGGTGGGTGAGCTTTCCCTGGACTTGCAGGTCAAGCTGTTGCGGGTTTTGCAGGAAGGGGAGTTCACGCCTGTGGGCAGCTCGCAGACAAAGAAAGTGGATGTGCGCGTGATCGCTGCAACCAACCGGGATCTCGGCCAAGCCGTGCGCGCCGGCAGTTTCAGAGATGATCTGTTCTATCGCCTCAACGTATTCCCCATCTACATGCCGCCTTTGAGAGAACGCGGCGATGACGTCGTCACACTTGCCTGTGCCTTTGCGGTGAAATTTGCCCAGAGGATCGGGCGCGATATCGAACCGCTTAGCGACGAGTGCAAGAGGCGGCTGAAGGCCTACGCCTGGCCCGGCAACGTCCGTGAATTACAGAACGTCATCGAGCGCGCCGTGATTATTTCGCGGGACGGGCGCCTCAATTTGGAGCGGGCCCTGCCGGCTCTCCCTGGCGATGGGGAGGGTCAACTGCCTAGTGCAGCGGCCCCGGCAGCGGCTAAACGCATCCTGAACGTGCGTGAGCTGGAGCAACTGGAGCGGGAGAACATCGTGTGT
>JBFJNS010000277.1:0-4667 GCA_041618055.1 Binatia bacterium | reverse complement strand
CGTGCGCACCTGCTCGCTTTCCAAGACCAGCTCCGAATCGAGCAGCAAAGAGGGAATGCCGCGCGAGCTTAGGCGATCCCTCCACACGGGGTAATCATACTGGTCCTCATCGGAGTATTTCTCGATGATAAAAATCACCCCTCTTGCCTTACTCAGCTCGATCTGGTTCAGGAGGTGACGCCAGCGGGGTTCCATTGGGGTTTTGTAGGATTCGGGAATCTTCTGCCAGTAGCGCTCGATGGTCGCCTCCAGTGGGTCTCCCGATTCATCGACCAAATCCCAGAAATAACGGCTGCCGTTCCCCAAGTCCTCGGAAACCATCGTGGCGCCGCATTTCCGCAGCAGGGGAAGAAAGGATCGATCCACCAGAATGGGCCCGGAAACATGAAGCGGAACGAGATTCTTCTCGCTCTCGGTTGTGTCTCGGCTGGAGGCTTCGATGAGTTGCCTCAGGAACTCATTGTGTTTCTCTTTGGTCAGTATGAAGCCGCTGAGGACGGCGTCCAGGTAGGTCTCGGCGCTCAAACGAGGCGGCGATGCGCTCAGGAGGGCGGAGGCCTGCTTCAACAGCCGGCGATTTTCGTTAAACACGGCGATACTACGGCGCAGCGATGCCGGCTCCAGCGGTTTGCCCGTGAGTTTCTCCAAG
The DNA here is from genome assembly GCA_041618055.1 of Binatia bacterium. GTDB lineage: Bacteria > Desulfobacterota > Binatia > UBA9968 > UBA9968 > JBFJNS01. The sequence goes on along the minus strand of JBFJNS010000277.1, from coordinate 4,018 downwards.
TCCTCTTTGAAACCAAGCATTGCCTGGCGAAAAACGCGATGGTTGGTTTCTCCTTCGAGGATGGCGGGAACATCGATCAAGAAAGCCGACTGCTGCGAGAGATGGCGACCCCATAGATCATAGAGCATCCGCACCGCGTCGCTGCTATTCGAGACGGCGACACCTGCTAGGTGGGAGAGCTCCCCCTGGAGTCCCTGCTCAAGGATGCTGCGCGCCAGCTTGCCGGCAAAAACTGGGAGGTAGGAATCAGCCAGGACAACGTTATGGGTGGACCCGAGAAGGCGCACGGGGATCATCCCCGCCGCATGGACAAACTCCTCGGGGATGTAGCTGTCCAGGCAGCCAATGACCTTATGCCCTTCCCGGGACCACTGTCGGCTTAGTTCTAGAGGATCGGCAAGAGTTCGAGCGAGTTCGTCCTGGACCAAATAGATCTCCTATCTTTTACTTCCGACGCTTCATCAAGCCCGTAGAGTCGCGCGAAAAAGAAGCAGGAAGAAAAGGGCTTCCTGGGATGAGCCCCTCCGCGTCCCTAGGGGATCGAAAAAACAACTTTCACTCATTCTATCGAGTGATTTAACCCAAATGCGGCGGCGGTGCTTTTTTCCATGTCGCACCAGGTTTTTCGACCGTGTAGTAGAGCTTGATCTCGGGGCTGTCCTCGAAAATCCGCGGCACCACTTGGACGGGGATTCCAATCTTGAGTTCTTTTGCGGGCATCGTCTCGCCCGCCCACGCCATGAGTCTTCCCCCCTCGTCCAACTCGACGACGACTATCGTGTAAGGCATCACGTCTTCAAAACCTGTTGGCGCCGCCGCGATGGTGGTGTGACTGAAAACCTTGCCCTTGCCGCTGTATTCCTTGAATTCGAATTCTCCCGACAAGCACTCTGGGCAATCGGCGCGGGGCGGAAAGGTGGTGTAGCCGCATTCTTTGCAGACCGAGCCCATCATCCGGCCGTCTTTCAGGTGCACAGCAAAATCGGAGACTTTGGAGTAAGGTACAAAACTGACTTTTCCAAACCAACTGAACATAAATCAATCCCTCCTGAAAACATGGACAAAGGTGTACTGGCCGATGCCGCCGACGTTGTGCGTGAGGCCGACGTCCGCGTTGGGTACTTGGCGCTCGCCGCATTCCCCACGGAGTTGCCTGACGATTTCATAAGCCATGGAAACTCCCGTGGCCCCGATTGGATGGCCTTTGGCTTTGAGACCGCCGTCCACGTTCACGGCCACCTCGCCGCCGATATAGGAGCGCTTTTCTTCGATGAATTTGCCGCCTTCGCCCTTTTTGCAGAAGCCGAGGTCTTCATAGGCCATGATTTCAGCAATGGTGAAGCAGTCGTGGACCTCGGCGACCTTCACATCTTTGGCTGTGACTTTGGCCATGTGATAAGCCTGTTGGCTGGCTTCCACGGCAGAAGGCAGACCCACTAAATTGGGCCGGCGCAAAACGGACATGCTTGCCGTCGCACTGCCTACGCCTTCCAACCAGACCACATTTTTGCTCAGCGCTTTGGCCCGGCTCTCATCGGCCAATATGAGGCACGCAGCCCCATCCGCGTTGGCGCAACAATCGTAAACGCAGAACGGCGATGCTACCGCGTCCGAGGCCATCGCCTTGTCCAACTGGATTTCTTTGCGAAAAAGGGCGTTAGGATTTTTGGAGCCGTAAAAATGGTTCTTGACGGCCACCTGCATCATCTGCTCGTGAGTGGTGCCGAACTCGTGCATGTGGTTGGTGGCGAACAGGGCATAGTAACCGGGAAAGGTACTGCCAAAAACCGATTCCCATTGCACCTCGCCGACACGACCCATCAAGGCCAGGATTTCAGGCGTGGAAAGTTCGGTCATTTTTTGGCAGCCGATGACCGCCACAACTTTATGCAATCCCGACTTGATTGCCATCCACGCCGTGCGGATTGCCGCGCTCCCCGAGGCGCACGCGACTTCGGTTAGCCAGGTCGGCTTGGGATTCAAATTGAGATATTCCTGGACCACGCCCGCCACTGAACGCTGTTTGTGATACTCCGGCACCGCGGCAACAACCGTGGCATCCAAGTCATCGCGGCTTATTCCTGCATCCTTGATCGCTAGGCGGAAAGCCTCGAAGGCCAGCTCCTGCACCGTGGCGTCACTCCGCCGGCCAAAAGCCCCGTGACCCACCCCGATAACTCCAACTCTACTCATGTATTTCTCCTTTCCCCTGATAAACCAACAGCCATCTCGCGGCTGGTTGGCCTAATGCAATCTTAAATATATTGTCCGCCATCGATCTTGATCACCTCTCCTGTGATATGGCGGGAGAGATCCGAGCACAAAAACGCCACCAGGTGAGCACAATCCTGGGGCGTAGCAAATCGACCAACGACAGTTTCAGCCATGGCCTTGTTTTTGAACTCCGGCGCGAGATTGTCCATCATATCGGTGAGGACCATGCCAGGAGCGACCACGTTGACGTTGACATTAAACGCCCCAAGGTCCCGGGCGAGAGACTTGGACATGGCGATTTCGCCGCCCTTGGAAGCTGCGTAATTGGCTTGGGCGAATTTACCACGCAACCCGTTGATCGACGAGACGTTGACGATCTTGCCGTATTTTTGATCCTTGAAAACCATCGCCGCCGCCTTGTTGTAGTTGAAATAACCCTTGAGGTTGACTCCGATGACCGTATCCCACTGCTCCTCGGTCATCTTCCAGATCACGCCGTCCCAGGTAATCCCGGCGTTGCAGACGAGAATGTCCAAGCGGCCGAATTGTTCCTGTACTGTCTGGACCATCTTGACGGCGTCGTTGTAACTGGAGACGTCGGCTTTGACGGCCAACCCCTTTGACCCCAGCTTCTCGATCTCAGCTACCACTTGCTTGGCCTCGGTGTCGTGGCGCCGGTAATTCACGGCGACATTCGCGCCCTCACGGCCCAACTCGATGGCGATGGCGGCGCCGATGCCCAAACTGCCGCCGGTGACAATTGCTCCTTTTCCTTTGAGTCCCAAATTCACGGTAACGCCTCCCTTTCTTGGCTAAAAATTTTTATCCACCACTTGCTTGAACCATCAGCCTTGGGAAATCACTCAATTCTCCCGCCAGTCTTTTTTGAGTGAAATGGTTCGTTTTGATTCCAGGCACTTCCTCCGCTGTGTCCTATTCGTCCTTCCATTTTGGCTTCCGCTTTTCCAGGAAGGCCTGAATGCCCTCAACTGCGTCCGCCGTGGACATTAAACGATCCAGGTACAGCCGCTCTACCTCCTGTATGTGATCGCGGAAGTGCTTGAGCAATCCAATTTGCGCCGCCTGATTCGCCAGACGCAAAGCCACTGCGCTCTTGGGGAGGATTTGCTTTTCGATGAACGCCTGCACGGCCTCGTCCAGTTTGCCGGCTTCAGCCACCTCATTGACCAGTCCCAAGCGTTTGAGCTCAGTCGCCGCGAATTTATCGCCGGTGAGGATCATCTGCGCGGCCACACCAGAGCCTATCTTGTGCGGCAGAAGGATGCTGGCGGCAGGCGGGAACACGCCGAGCTGAATTTCCGGCACGCCCAGCGCCGCCCCTTCTTCACAAAACAGGAGGGGGCATCCCAGCGCCAGCTCGAACGCCCCGCCAAGGCAGACGCCGCGCACTTTGGCCAGCGCAGGCACTGGGCATTCCAGAAGCGCGGCAATCAAGTTGTGGAACTTGGGCAGCATCGCTCCAACTTTGTCGGCGGTATGTTCTTCGACGCTGGCGCCAAAGGAGAAATGCTTGCCCGTGCCGGTAAAGATCAGCAGCTTCTTGTGCGGCGCGGCTCTGACCTTGTCCATCTCGGCTGAGATTTCGTCCATCATCTGGGCGCTGAGAATGTTACCCGGCGGCGGTCCAAGCAGGATCTCCGTCACCTGACCGTCATGAAGCTCGGTTGTCTTGATCAACGTGTAGTTCACTTTGACCCTTCCTTGGGTTGAATGCTTTCTATCAGTTCTTCGCTCCACGGGGTCGCGTTGGCCAGCGCGCGGCGCAGTTTGATGAAATCCACCT
>JBFJNS010000276.1:0-4683 GCA_041618055.1 Binatia bacterium | reverse complement strand
GTCCATTTCGGGCATCAGACTAGCCGCTGGAACCCCAAGATGAAACCTTATATCTTTGGGGCCCGCAACGGCATTCATATTATCGACTTGCAGCAGACCGTAGCCATGTTCTAGGAGGTGGGGGGGGGCGTACGTAATATGGCGGCGGCGGGTGGCAACATTCTTTTTGTCGGCACGAAAAAGCAAGCTCAAGATTCTGTCAAGGAAGAGGCGGAGCGCTGTGGCATGTTTTATATTCACAACCGCTGGCTCGGCGGTACCCTGACAAATTTTGCGACGATTCGTCAAAGTATAGAACGGCTGCGCAAACTCGAAGAGATGGAGAATGACCCAAAAATCGTCGACGCCTTAACAAAAAAAGAGATGCTAGGGCTGCGGCGCGAAAAGGAGAAGCTCGAGCAGTCCCTCGGAGGCATCAAGGGAATGCGAAAGCTGCCAGACGGGGTGTTTGTCGTAGATCCGAAACAGGAGGAAATTGCAGTTCGCGAAGCCAGAAAACTTGGCATTCCCGTTATCGCTGTCATTGACACGAATTGCGACCCCGACATGGTTGACTACAAGATTCCGGGTAACGACGATGCAATCCGGGCTATCCGGCTCTTTTGCGCGGCCATGGCTGATGCCATAGTTGAGGGTAAAATGCTCTACGAGCAGTCGCTAGTAAAAGAGAGGGACGCAGGAGGCGCCGAATCGGCTGGGACGGGCGAGAACACGGGCGATAGCACAGAGCAGCCAATTGTGGAAGGAGCCTAAAGCCCATGGAAGTCAGTGCAGCTGTCGTCAAAGAATTGCGGGAAAAGACCGGGGCAGGCATCATGGACTGCAAGAAGGCTCTGTCGGAGTCTGCGGGGGACCTCGAGAAAGCGGTCGACTTTCTGCGCCAAAAAGGGTTAGCGGCCGCTGCCAAAAAAGCATCGCGCGTGGCAGCAGACGGCTCCGTGGGGGCCTATGTGCATCCGGGTGGAAAAATCGGGGTTATTGTCGAGTTGAATTGCGAGACGGACTTCGTGGCGCGGACCGCAGAGTTTCAGAATCTCCTCAAGGACATCGCTATGCAAGTCGCAGCGGCAAACCCGCGCTATGTGCGCATGGAAGACGTGCCTCATGAGGACCTCGAAAGGGAAAGAGGTATTTACCGCCGGCAAGCGCAAGAAACAGGCAAGCCGGAGAAAGTCATCGAGAAGATTGTCGAAGGGAAAATGGAGCGGTTTTACTCAGAAATCTGTCTGCTCGAGCAACCTTTCATAAAAGATCCGGATCGCAGGGTTTCGGCCATCATTAACGATGCCGTGGCGCGCCTCGGCGAGAATATACAAGTACGGCGGTTTGCACGCTACCATCTTGGCGAAGGGATTCAAAAGGATTGACATCGCGCGCAGCGCACACGCCTAATGAAGGACATTAATCTCAAATACAAGCGCGTTATTTTAAAGGTTACAGGCGAGATTTTCGCGGGGCCTCATAGATTTGGGATTGATGGAAAGACGGTCAAAGCTTTTGCTCAGGAAATCAAAGAAGTTAAAGAAATGGGTTGCGAGATCGCGTTGGTCGTGGGCGGTGGAAACATATTTCGCGGTGCAGTGGCGAGCGAGATGGGCATGGACCGGGCCAGCGCGGACACGATGGGGATGTTGGCGACCATCATCAATAGTCTCGCGTTGCAAGACGCTTTGGAGAAACTGGGGGTATCCACCCGGGTATTGTCTGCCATTGAGATGCGGCAGGTGGCCGAGCCCTACATTCGGCGTCGGGCAACTCGTCATCTGGAGAAAGGCCGGGTGGTGATCTTTGCCGGCGGAACCGGCAACCCTTACTTCACAACGGACACGACGGCAAGCCTGAGAGCCATGGAAGTTGGAGCGGAAGTGATTCTCAAGGCGACGAAAGTCGAAGGCATTTATGACGCTGATCCGTTCAAGCACGAGGGGGCGAAGAAGTTTGAGGAGCTCACCTATATCGAAGTGCTTAATCGGGAACTCAAGGTTATGGATTCAACCGCAATTTCTCTGTGTATGGACCATCAACTTCCGATCATTGTGTTCAATCTGATGGAAAAGGGAAATGTCAAAAGAGTCGTTTCCGGCGAACCTATCGGAACTCTCGTCAGTGCGGGGAAACAATGAATGAAGCCACTTTTGTCCGAGTGCAGAAAGAGATGGAACAATCGGTTGCCGCCTTTCGCAAAGAGCTGGGAAAGGTGCGGACCGGCAGAGCCTCGACAGCCCTGCTGGAGGGCATTGTCGTGGAATACTATGGAGCGAGCACGCCACTAAACCAGTTGGCCACCCTCAGCGCGCCGGAGACCCGGCTCTTGGTCATTCAGCCATTTGATCGATCCGCCATGGGCGAGATCGAGAAGGCCATTCTCAAATCAGATCTGGGGCTGACCCCCAACAACGACGGCAAGGTTATCCGGGTTCCGATCCCGCAGCTAACGGAAGAGCGGCGCAAAGAGTTGGTCAAACACGTCAAGCGCATCGCCGAAGAGTTTCGCGTTTCCGTTCGCAACCACAGAAGAGACGCCATCGAGCAGTTGAAGGAAGCGGAGAAAAAGAAAGAGATTACCGCGGATGACTTCAAACACGGGCAAGATCGCGTGCAAAAGATCACTGATGATTTCATAGCCCGCGTCGACAAAGTCTTAAAAACCAAAGAAGAAGAGATCATGGAGGTATAGGTTTCCGCGGACCTACGTTTCCACCAGTCAAAGGTCTGTTAATGCGCCGCAAAAGCAGAGATCCCACGGGCGCAATTCATGCCGTTCATAGGCCGGCGATTGAATCGACGCGGCGAAGTATGGATATCGGCAGCTTGGACAAAACTCGGTTGCCTCGGCACGTCGCGATCATTATGGACGGTAACGGTCGCTGGGCGTCGCTTCGAGGCAAGACTCGTATAGAGGGCCACCGGCGAGGTAAAACCTCGGTCCGTGTCATTGTCGAGATGAGCCGAAAACTAGGCATACCATTCCTGACGCTTTTTGCGTTTTCCACAGAGAACTGGCTGCGACCGCACGATGAAGTCTGTGCCTTGATGGGTCTTCTGGAACACTATCTGGTCGCAGAGCAGGAAAAAATGATGCGCTACGGTATTCGACTCAAAGCGGTCGGGGATCGTGACCGGCTCCCGGGGACGGTGCGACGAACACTTGAAGATGTGATACGCGTGACCCGTAATAACACGAGGATGACTGTCGTTCTGGCGCTGAGTTACAGTGGCCGGGACGAGATCGTGCGCATGGCCAGAAGGCTGGCTTGCGGCATCCAGCAAGGCGAGTACCGAACCGAGGACATCACGGAAGAAGTCATTTCGGCATACATGGATACACCCGATGTGCCGGACCCGGACCTTTTGATCCGCACAAGTGGCGAAATGCGTGTCAGCAACTTCTATCTTTGGCAGATCGCATACAGCGAACTCTACGTGACGCCCACCCTATGGCCTGATTTCCGTGAGCAAGAATACTTACAGGCACTCCTCGAATTTCAGCGGCGGCGCCGGCGATTCGGTAGGACAGACGAGCAACTGTTGACAGCGACGCGGTCGTCTGTGGTCGCGGGTGGAAGCAAATCTTAAGTCCAGGCTCGCTACGGCGAGCGTCGGCATTCCGCTGCTGATTTTTGTCGTCGGCTGGGGGCAGCCTTGGCTCTTTCTGAGTGCCGTAGTATTGCTCACGCTTGCCGCCTTGCACGAATATTTTATCATAGTGTTTCGGGGCCGGGTTCGGGATCAGCTCCTGGGCGTGTCTTTCGGCATTGCTCTGGCCAGTTTGATTGTGGCGCCGGATGCCATGCTTGAAATTGGCCTAGGGCTGCTATTGACCCTATTGTTTTCGGTTTTTCTCTTTATGGGCGGGGAATTGGATGAGCGCCTGACTCGCATAGCCTGGACGTTGCTTGGAGCCTTTTATCTCGGTTATCTCCTGCCACATTGGATGTTGCTTTTTCGTCTTCCTCAAGGGAGGGCGTGGGTGTTTTTTGTGCTCTCGGTGATTATGGTGGGAGATACTATGGCCTACTTCATCGGAAAGCGCATGGGAACCAAAAAGCTAGCACCGCGAATCAGCCCGGGAAAAACGGTTGAAGGTGCGCTGGCCTCTGTTGTGGGTAGTATGGTCACCGGGGGGCTTGCGGGAATGTTACTGATGACCGGGGTGAGTTTATCAGAGGCGCTAATGCTCGCCGCCATCCTCAGCGTTTTGGGGCAGATCGGCGATTTGTTCGAGTCCTGCATCAAGCGCGCCTTTGGCACGAAGGATTCCGGCACAATGCTTCCAGGGCATGGAGGAGTTATGGATCGGATCGATAGCTTGATTTTTCCGGCGGCGTTCACGACGGCTTATCTGAAAGTGTTTCATTGATGAAATCAATAGCTTTGCTCGGATCCACGGGCTCCATCGGCCTGAGTACTTTGGATCTGGTCCGTCGATTTCCCAACCGGTTCAGGCTTTTCGGCATGGTCGCGGGGCAAAATTTGAAACGACTTGTGCTGCAAATCAAGGAATTTGCCCCGAAGTGTGTTGCGATCAAGAACGAAAAAGACGTGCCGCGCCTGCGCAAACTATTGGGCAGTCACCGGGTAGAGGTCTTGTGGGGCGAACAGGGAGCAAGCGCCGTGGCGACGGCAAGCGGCGTCGATGTCGTTCTCGCAGCCATCGTGGGCGGGGCCGGGCTGATCCCGACG
>JBFJNS010000275.1:0-4686 GCA_041618055.1 Binatia bacterium | reverse complement strand
GCCGAACTCCACATTGCCAAGCGTTGTTCGCCACGGAAACGTCGATTCCTCTTGAAAGACCATGGCGAGCCAAGGATGGGGACCATCGATACGTTCTTCCCCTAACCACACCTCGCCATCGAACCCGGGAATCAGGCCACCGATGATTCTCAAAAGCGTGGATTTCCCGCATCCTGATGGCCCGATGATGGAAAAAAACTCGCCCTCTCGAACCTCGAGGCAAATGCCATCCAAGGCTCTTACCGTGCCGGCGCCATCGTCGGGCGTACCAAACGTTTTACTGACTTCTGTGACCTTCAGCATAGCGAGCGACCTCGCGGAGGAAATCCGAGCCACGCAAACATTGGGCTCTCGATAGCGAACCCTCGATGACGGGCATTCCTATCCAAACCCGAGGCGGACCGTATCGCAATCGGCTAAGAGCAGTCAAGCCCATAATTTGAATGAACCATTGGAAGGATCTCCGGCGCGATTTCGACGGAGGAAAAAAAGGGCTCAGGACACGAAGCTCGCCGTTCGAGAGCCTCGAGTGAGCGGGACAGTGATTGCCAAGCTAGATCCCGAAGGACCAAAAGAAGTTTTTGACGGTCGTAATGGCTGCGAGATGCTTACGGGAGGTGGAAACTTTCGCCCTGACCATCAAGTGGTATCTTGAGATCGTCGAGATTCAAAACTTCGAAGAAGCCAAGCGGTTTGTCAGCAATCTCGCTGAAACGGGGGCTGGCACTGACCCGTGACTCGGCGGGGGCTAAAACTTTGACCTTACACGAGGCGCGCAGCCCGTCTTCTACGACGGGTCTCGCGTCGTGGCGTTATCCGCAAAGGTCAGCCGCCTGCAGATCTCGTTGACAAGCTCATCTAACGAATCTAGGCCGAGCCCGATAGTTTTCGGTCGAGAAGGAAAACCCGCAAGCCCTGGATAATCTTCCCGAACTCAACGGGTTCACCCTCAAACCGGTGCGCACCGACCTGGCGCCCGGGTTTTTTAGGTTCTAGAGAAGAAGATTACCAGCGATTACGCCCGCCACCGCCGCCACGGCGATCACCACCGCCGCCGCGTCGGTCGCCGCCGAAGCCCGACCGCTTCTCTTGGGGGCGGGCCTCATTGACGGTGAGGCTGCGTCCTTCAAGGTCGGTGCCGTTCAGCGCCTGAATTGCGGTCTGCGCTTCCGCGCCGGAGCTCATCTCCACAAAGCCAAAGCCTTTGGAGCGGCCAGTGAACTTATCGGTGATCACACGGGCCGATTCCACCGTGCCGTGCGCCGAAAAGAGTTGCTGGAGCTGTTCGTCGGTGGTGGTGTAGGGTAAGCCCCCTACGTAAAGTTTGTTGTTCATGTTCTCCTCCTTAGCTACGAAAGGTTAATGTCCCCGACCCCGGAATACGCTTACCGGCAGGAGTAGAACATGTGCAAACACCCACGCTCTGGTTGAGTTCTCCTTTAAGGTAAAGCTTCGCAAGGCAAGACGCCTTAGGCCTTCACCAAGTGGTCGGTCGCACTTTCAGAAGGCCTTTGACTGAAGTGCGAAAATTGACCGTTTATCATTATTGAGTGATCCAGTGCAAGGATTAAATTGTGACGGTTAAACTGCTCCTGTTCGACGCAGCTGAAGCAAAATAAGCCATGGCGAAGAATCTGGCAATCGCGTATAAATGAATCGACAGACGGGCGGGCAAACCGGTCCATCGTGTGCAGGTGGTTGGTGGGATGCTCACGGTCTTCGCCAAAAAGAAGGCTCGCCATCGAATGAAGGACTTGGCGGCGGACACGATGATTAATGATCAGCCGATTGCGTCTAGAAACGAATTCTCGCCAGCGCCTCTTCTTCGGTTTCTAGCGGCGGTCCACCTTTCTTCTTCTCTGCTTTCCGTTGGAGGCGGCGTGCGGCCTTGTCCCGCTTCTTTTGCAAGCGCACCAACTCCTTTTGGCGTTTCTGGTAAGTTTGAGCTGCCATCTTTGCAGCCTAGCATAGACAGGACAAAAGTGTAACTGGTGCCCTACGAAGCTTACGATGACATTGGCCGAGCGGACATTAGACCCGGCGAGGCCGGGCAAGGAACTGGAAAAGCGTGGAGTGATTCCACATCCATGATTCGGGAACAAAAATGTTGACATGGGATTTCTTTTTGATAGGTGTCAAGCCGGAAAGGAGAATGCCATGCAAAAACACAGCTCTTATCACGGAAGCTTTTTGCTTCTATTGGCTGTTTTGTGGCTGATTCCTCAGACCCTTCTGGCGGCGCAAGCCATTGACATGAAGGCCGCGCAGAAGGAAGGACAGGTCACGATCTATTCGTCTATTTCCATCGAAGATGTAACAGCACTCGCCAAGGCGTTCGAGAAGGCCTATCCGGGAATTAAGGTTGAGATTTATCGTGCGGGCAAGATCAAGCTGGGCCAGCGCATTCTCACCGAAGCGCGGGCGGGAAAGCATCGTTTCGATGTTCTGCTCTCGAGTGCTTTCGCGACACTAGCCATCAAGGAGCAGAATCTTCTCGCCAAATACGTCTCACCGCAGGCGGTGCACTACGATGCGGCATTAACCGATCCCCAGGGATTCTGGACAGCGGCGCAGATTAATCCCATGACCATTGGCTATAACACAAAGCTGGTGAAGAACACCGATATCCCGAAGCGCTGGGAGGATCTGCTCGACTCAAAGTGGAGGGGCAAAGTCGCAATGAACCCGAACCGGCCCGAATGGTACATCGCAATGATGCAACTGCTCGGCAGAGAAAAAGGGCTCAAATATATGCGGGCGCTTTCGGCTTTGAACACAATACCGACACAGAGCGCGACGCTGGCGCGAGAGTTTTTAGGCGCGGGTGAATACCCGATCTATGCCAACGCCGCTTCAGGGAATATGGAAGAGTACAAGAAGAAGAACGCTCCTGTCGATTGGGCGCGATTGGATGTCTTGCCTTCCTACCCGATCTTGACCTCCGTGTCGGCGCATTCCAACTCTCCCAATCTGGCCCGTCTGATGGCTGATTACCTGTTGTCTGAACAAGGGCAGAAAGTCTTCCGTAGCATCCAGCGAATCCCCGCTCACAAGGATGTGGATGCCGATCCGGAATACCTAGTCAAGGGAGTGAAATTCTTTCACATCGACATCAACAAGCTTAAGGGCGCGGAAGCGGATGAACTCGAGGACGAATTCCGCAAGACTTTCAATTTGAGATAAGAGATAAGGGGGGAAGCTGGGTAGAAGCTCTGCCGCTATCGTCTCGTGAGCAAATATTGGGCTGACAGTAGACAGGCGAAGGAATAGGACTTTCGCCTGTTATTTTAACCCGAGCAAGAAGTGCGCAACGACGGCATTTGACGGCAGGGACAGGAGCAGGATTTTCTGTCGTCTTCCGTTGCCGAAGCTTCACATGTCTGAGCCTTATCCCAGGAGCCAGGTTGTATTTCATCCTCGTTGGATCTAGCCTGCTCATCGCTTATCTCGCGTTGACCCCGCTGTTGATGCTCCTCTATTACAGCTTGACGGACGCATCGCCGGGGAACCTCGGCGTCTTCACGCTGGCGCATTACGCCAAAGCGTACCTCGACCCGGAATTCTATCCCCTGTTTTGGAACACACTGCAATTCGCCTTTGCAAGCTCGGTGCTGTCTTTTTGCCTGGGAACTTTCCTTGCCTGGATCTGCGAGAGAACCAACAGCCCATTTCGGGGCGCCATCAGCACGCTCATCATCGTTCTCTTCATCATTCCGGGAATTCTCGAAACCGTCGCCTGGATTCTGCTGCTCTCGCCGCAAATCGGGCTCTTGAATTTGACGCTCCGCTACCTGACGGGAAGTCCAGCCATTGCGCTCGACATCTATTCCTTCGGAGGCATGGTCTGGGCCGAGGCCATGGGGCTTTATCCCTTGGTCTTCTTACTCATGTCGGCTGCCTTTAGATCGCAGGATGTTCTGATGGAAGAAGCGTCCTTCGTTTGCGGCGCTGGAACTTTCACGACGCTGCGGAAAATTACGCTGAAACTAGTAACGCCGGCCATGCTTTCGGTCTTCCTCATTGTCTTTGTCCGAGCCATAGAAGCCTTCGAGGTTCCCGCTTTGATCGGCGTGCGCGCGGGGATTTTCGTGTTTACGACCAAGATCTACGGCGCGCTGCAACGGCTGCGGCCTTTTTATGGAGTCGCCGGGGCCTATGCGGTTGTCCTCCTCATGATCAGCGCCATTGGTCTGTATCTTTACTATCGCGTGACCAGAGCTGCAGAGAGATTTGCGACGATCACGGGAAAGGGTTACCGGCCGAAACGCATCGATCTCGGGGGATGGAAGTACCTCTGCGGCCTGATCGGGTTGGCGATCACCGGTTTCACCACGCTGCTGCCCGTTCTTAATCTCATATGGGCTTCTTTTACGCCCTATATGGCGGCGCCATCATTGGAAATGCTTTCGCAGCTCTCCTTGAAGAGTTACCGCCAGCTGTACAATTTCCCGTTTGCCCGGCAGGCGTTTCTGAACAGCGTCATGCTCTCTTTCGGCAGCGCCACGGCGGTGATGCTAATAACTTCGTGCGCGGCGTGGATCACGGTCAAATCCAAGCTGCCCGGGCGGTTTGTCGTCGATAACTTGGCGTTTTTGCCGATCGCCATCCCCGGCATCGTCCTGGGTGTGAGCCTGCTGGTGCTCTATCTCACCTTGCCAATCCCGATCTACGGGACGTTGTGGATTT
>JBFJNS010000274.1:0-4711 GCA_041618055.1 Binatia bacterium | reverse complement strand
TGCAGAAGCGCCTCTGGTCATCTCAAGTGGTCGTGGGCGGCAGCAACTTCGGCTGCGGTAGCGCGCGCGAGCAAGCGGCCAGTTGTCTCATCGGCGCAGGGATCAAAGCCGTTGTGGCGAAGTCCTTTTCCAGGGTGTTCTTTCGCAATGCTATCAATACGGGTCTGCCGGCCATCGAATGCCCCGACCTGGCAGAAGCCGCCGCGGATGGCGATGAGGTTTCAATCGATTTGGACGGGGGCGTGGCGGAAGCTCAGGGAAAGAGTTTTCGCTTCGCCTCCTATCCCGAGAGTCTCAAGCAGATCCTCGAAGCAGGGGGTCTGATTTCCTATCTGGCAAAGTATGTCCTGCCACAGCAGGAAATGGCTAAGAGGTAAGATGCAATGGGAAAGACATTCGCAGAAAAAGTTCTTGCGAAAGCGGCCCGCGTCGCCGAAGCTTCGCCGGGCCAGGTCCTCGATGTTTATCCGGACCTATACATGAGCCACATGGCGAGCTGGCGCTGCATCCGCACCATGGAGAAGCTTGGCACCGATAAGATTTACGACGTTGACCGCATCGCTATGGTCATGGATCACATTTCGCCGGCACAGACCGCCAAGACGGCTGACGACCAGCGCATGTGCCGGGAGTTTGCGGCGCGCCACGGAATCAAAAAATTCTATGATGTCAATGCCGGAATTGCCCATGTCGTGCTAACGGAGAAAGGCTTCATCCGACCCGGCATGGTGATCATCGGGACTGATTCGCACACGACTATCTATGGCGCGCTCGGTTCCCTGGGAACAGGCGTCGGCTTTAGCGAGCTCACGGCTGCGTGGGTTACGGGAAAGCTGTGGATGAAGGTGCCCGAATCGTTGAAGGTGGTCATCGAAGGGCCGCTGGCGCGGGGGACGACTTCGAAAGACGTCATGCTTAAACTCATCGGCGACCTCACCGCTGACGGGGCCACATATCTGTCGGTTGAGTTCCACGGCAGCTACACGGAGGGGTTGTCCGTTTCCGATCGCATGACGCTCTGTAATCTGGCAATGGAGCTCGGCGCCAAGAACGGCTTTGTACCACCCGATGAGACGACGAGACGCTACCTTTCGGAAAGAGGCGTTCAGGCCGATCAATACAGCGAAATTCACCCGGATCCCGACAGCGTTTACGTCAAGACCGTTACGGTGGATGGCCGAAGCCTGGTGCCGCAGATTGCCTGCCCCCATACGGTCGACAACGTGAAACCCATCGACCAGGTCGCCGGCACCAAGGTGAATCAAGTCTTCATTGGGTCCTGCACGAACGCGAAGTATGAAGACTTGGTGGAGGCTGCGGCAATTCTCAAGGGGCGGACGATCGCGCCGGGCGTCAGACTGATCGTCAGCCCCGCCTCGCAAGAAATTGTGTCGCGCACGGTGAAGGATGGCACCTACTCTGTCTTTCTCGACGCCGGAGCGCTCATCACCAATCCGGGCTGCAGCGCGTGCGCAGGGGATGGCGGCGTGATGGCCGACGGTGAAGTCACGCTCTCGACCGCAAATCGCAATTTTCAAGGGCGCATGGGTAGCTACAATGCGGAAATTTACCTCGGCAGCCCGGCGGTTGCGGCGGCGACCGCGATCCGTGGAGTCATCACCGACCCGAGAGAATTCTTGTCCTAGTAGTCTTGAGAGGAGTTTATAGGGCGCGGCGACATTTGGATCTCGATCAGACGACTGTCAATCGGCCTGCATTTTATTTTTTCGGCTAACCGTTCTCAGTATTGAACACAGCTTTCAGGAGGCAAAAAATGACCACAAAGAGGTACAGTGGAATTTCCCTTCGCGTCGCCATCGGCCATGCGGCGCTGCATGCGCTTCTAATCCTTTCTTATGGCGCGGCGAGTGCAATAGCGGCGGAGCAGCCGTTTTACGCAAGCAAGACCATTCGCATCATTTCCGGCTTTGCGCCTGGTGGCACGATCGACCTAAGCGCCCACCTCTTTTCGCGACACCTGTCCAAGTATATTCCCGGCAATCCCAATGTCATTGTGCAGACGATGACCGGTGCCGGCGGCCAAGTCGCGGCGAATTATGTTTATAGCGTGGCGAAGCCGGACGGGCTGACGTTGTTGCAATCCCCGACTGGGGTTGTCATGAACGCGTTTCTCGCCCCCGAAACCGTTCAATACGACGTTCGGCGCGTACAGGCCGTATGGGTCAGCGCGGACAGTTGGATGACGGTCATCAATCTCAAAGCGACGCAGATAAGCAAGGCCGAAGACCTTTTGAAGACGTCAATTTCGCTGCGGGCGGGCGGCTCTGGACTCAGCAGCATGAGGACACTCAGACCCAAGCTGGCGCTGGAGCTCTTTGGTGTGGGACACACCCTGGTCACCGGCTACAAAGGCTCCTCGGATCTGTTGCTGGCCCTTGAAAAAGGCGAGATCCATCTATTCGAGGATCCCCAGGACGGTTACAAGACCAACATTCGGTCGCGAGAGAAAGAGGGGAGTGTGGCTGTCTTGTGGCAAACCGGCATTTTGACCCCGGAGGATAATTTCAAACGTTCAAATCTGCTGCAACATGTTCCGACTCTGGATGAAATCCTGCCAAAGGATAAGAAGAAAGGCGCCGCATGGTTGGCGTGGAAAGCGGCGGTTGTCCCTCAAGCTTTTCAATACTTGACCAGCGTTCCCGGAGGCATGCCTCCGGAACGCATCGCCATTCTGACCCGAGCTCTTGGACAGATGACCCAGGATTCGGCTTTTCGCAAAGAATACGAGACTATTCTTGGAGAGCCACCGGACGCTTCGGTGGGAGAGCAGGCGGATCGAATCGTCAAAGATGCGATTAAAAAGCTATTCGACGATTACAAAGAAGGCGTCGATTACCTGCAGGCGCTGGCCAAGAAGAAGTGAGCGAACAGAGCAGGGAGCAATGGCATCTTTTCAGCGGGCAAAAATCTCGTCGATGTTGTCCACAAGAATCGGATCAGCTCGTAGCTCAGCTTGATACGACAATGGGAAGCCTCTCATGAGTTATCGCGATCTTCGCGAATGGTTGGTGCAAGTCGAGTCTCTAGGCGAATTGTGGCACATCGAGGGTGCCGACTGGGATCTGGAGATCGGCGCAATAGCCGATTTAGCCCGCAAGGAGACCAAGACACAGCCCTGTATTCTCTTCGACTCGATCAAGGGCTATCCCAAGGGGTACCGCTTGGCTTTGGGACTTCTCAATTCTATCAAGCGGGTCGCCCTTACCACTGGCATGCCGGTGGATTTACCGACGATGGAATTTGTTCGCCTGTGGCGCCAGAGGACTAAAGGATTAAAACCAATTCCAGCCGAGGAAGTCCGTGACGGGCCTCTGTTTGAGAATGTCTGGGAAGAGAATGACGTCGACCTGCTCCGTTTCCCCACGCCCCGCTACAACGTCGGCGACGGCGGCCGTTATCTCGGCACGGGGCACATCGTCATCACGCAGGACCCAGAAGACGGTTGGATCAATGCCGGCACCTACAGAGTGATGATCCACGACAGCAAGAGCGTGGGGCTATACATCTCTCCCGGCAAGCATGGCCGTATGCACCTGGAGAAATATTTTGCCAGTCAAAGACCATGCCCCGTGGCTCTTGCTCTCGGAAACGATCCTCTCGTGTTTATGGCAGCGGCTTTCGAGGTTCCGCATGGTCTCTCCGAATTCGACTTTGCGGGAGGCCTCAAGGGGGAGCCGTTGCAGATCATCAGATTAGATCAGTCAGGGCTCCCCGTGCCGGCAATGGCAGAAATGGTGATCGAAGGCGAGTGTTACCCGTCGGATCGAAAACAAGAGGGACCCCTGGGAGAGTGGACCGGCTACTATGCCAGCGGCGTCAGGGATGAGCCCGTCATGCGTGTGCGGCGGGTGTACTTTCGTAACAACCCGATCATGACGGGCGCGCCGCCAAGCAGGCCGCCCACGGAAGCTGCTTTTTACAAATGTTTTTGGCGCTCTGCGACGATCTGGGATGAGTTGGAGCGGGCGGGAGTCCCTGACGTGGTAGGTGTTTGGTGCCCGCCAGAGGGCAATACGCGGCTGTTTACCGTCGTGGCTATCAAGCAGCGCTATCCCGGTCATGCGCGCCAAACAGCGATCATGGCTTCTCAGTGCCACGCGGCCGCTTATTTGGGACGCTTTACCATCGTCGTCGACGAGGACATCGATCCCGCTGACATGAAAGACGTGCTCTGGGCCATGACCACCCGCTGCGACCCCGCTGAGGATTTGGAGATCGTGCGCCGTTGCTGGAGCGGGCCGCTGGACCCGATCGTTCCCAAGGGAAAAAAAGGCTTCAACTCTCGCGCGGTGATTGATGCCTGCCGGCCGTATGAGTGGCTGAAGGAGTTTCCTCGTTCGGTAGAAGTACCGGAAGATCTCGCGCAGAAAGTGAGGGCCAAATGGGGCAAGGCTATAGCAGGATAACGAACGTGGGGCTCCGGAGCAGCATCGAGGATGCTCACGATTAATACGCCAGGCGAAGTATGCTTATCCTCAGACGTGCAAAGCAAGCGGTGCTGCAAATTATCGGCGAGTCGCAGCCGGCGGCCTTGAAAGCGAAGCCAGGACAGTTTATCGACCATTCTGTGTTGCAGAGGGTGGAGCGTTCCGGATTTGTGGAGAAACTCTATGGCGGAAAATGACAACAAGGGAACCCCAGAGAACGCCTACGAGGCGGCGATGCAGTACCAGGACCGCGTGCTGGAGCG
>JBFJNS010000273.1:0-4725 GCA_041618055.1 Binatia bacterium | reverse complement strand
GCCGTTCACTGTCACGATCCACGGATGTGACTAGGTCAACCGTGCCCTTATAATCAATTTGTTTGGGCTCCTGCCAGTGTTCGCGGATCAATTGACCCGCGGCGCGGGCCGCTTCCCAGGCCGCCGAGAGAAGCTTGCTTGTCTCATCCATCGTGGTGAATCATCCGTCGCAATTCGACAGCACGTATGTTACCTAATGACGCGTGAGGATTCGAGCGCCGGCGAAAATCAATTTGCGGTTGCGTGTTGTGGGCAGAAGAGATGACGGCTACCATCTCATTGATACGATACTGGCCCCCGTGTCGCTCTATGACGAAGTCGAAATCACCCGGGCCCGACCGGTCGGCGCCACAAACGCGATATCTCGACGGCTAATCGTGACTTGCGACAGTCCGGATGTCCCCGAAGGGGCAAAAAACATTGCCTATCAGGCGGCACAACTGATGATCCGATCAGGCGCCATCAAGGAGACGGTTACGATCCATATCCGGAAACGAATCCCGGTGGGTGCCGGGTTGGGGGGCGGCAGCAGTGATGCGGCTGCAACACTCATCGGCCTCAACCGTCTATTTGACGTCGGATACTCGCCTAGAAAGCTCAAAACGTTGGCATCTTTGCTCGGGGCGGATGTGCCGTTCTTCATCCATGGTCGTCCCGCGCGCGCCCGGGGAATTGGCGAGCGTCTATCGCCTATACCTCAACTGCCTCAGCTCTCGGCTCTGATCTTATATCCTGGCTTCCCCGTTGCTACGGCCTGGGTCTACAGACAGCTTCGCATTAAGTTGACAAAGCCTGATGCAAATACTAGCATTACAACGCTAATAAAAAAGCCTATTGATTTCGGAAAACTACTCGTCAACGACTTGGAGATGGTGACGTTGGCGCGGTACCCTCGAATAGTCCACCTCAAAGCCAAATTGTTGGCCGAAGGTGCCGAGGGTGCCCTGATGTCGGGCAGCGGTTCTGCAGTTTTTGGTCTTTTTACTTCAAGGAACCGGGCCAAGCAGGCCTTGGGCAAGTTGAGGAAGGAGGAGGGGGTACAGGCGTTTTTGGTTCGTCTCTTGAGTTGAATCGATCGATAGCTTCAGAGCCCGTCTAAGGGATTTTCAGAAATCGTCAAAAGTGTTTCAAGAGGAGGTCCCTATGCAGGTTACGGAAGTTAAGATCTTTCCGGTCGACGAAGAAAAACTCAGGGCTTACGTAACCATTACTCTGGATCATTGTTTCGTGATTCGGGATTTAAAGATTATCCGTGGTACTACGGGTTATTTTGTATCGATGCCGAGCAAGAAAAGGAAGGACGGGACTTACAAGGACATTGCGCATCCGATCAATAATGAAACACGTAGGATGATCGAAGATAAAATAATCTCGGAGTACGAAAAAATCGTTGCAGAGGGCGGGAGTCGAAGGGCTCTGGGAGGAGGATGAGTCAATCTTCCGACCGGGTTGATGAACTTCTCTCGTAGAGGTTCGGGGATGGGCGGTCGCCAAGTGGTAAGGCCCCGGACTTTGGATCCGGTATCGAAGGTTCGAATCCTTCCCGCCCAGCCAGTTTTGGTATCGTAACGGTAATTGCGAGATCGTAATAAGAGCAGCGCCGTTCATCTTTTGAACGGCGCGTCTCGTTTCGGTGGACGCCATTGTGCCGGGAAGCATTGAGCTTGGGGGGTTCGTCACCCGAGAGCTATGACTCAGGTTTCGCGGAGTCGGTTGACGGAAGAAGCGTGTTGACACTATGAGTCTGCATCATGCCGAGCTGAAAATTTTTGCCGGGAACTCCAATCCCCCACTGGCGCGGGAGATCAGTCAGTACCTCAAGGTGGCGTTGGGAAAGGCCCTCGTCGAAACCTTCAGCGATGGCGAAAGCAAAGTTGAAATCAAAGAAAATGTGCGCGGGGCGGACGTGTTTGTGCTGCAATCGACGTCGGCGCCGGGAAACAATAATTTAATGGAACTCCTGCTCATGTTGGACGCGTTCAAGCGAGCGTCTGCCAAGCGGATCACGGCGGTGATTCCCTATTACGGGTACGCCCGTCAAGATCGCAAGGTCATTCCGCGGGTTCCCATCAGCGCTAAACTGGTCGCCGATCTGATTACGACCTCCGGTGCCTCGAGGGTGCTCACCATGGACCTGCACTCCGGGCAGATCCAGGGATTCTTTGACATACCCGTAGATAACGTCTACGCAACGCCGGTTTTGCTACAGCATCTGCGCCAACAGCTCAATCACAACGAAGTGACGATCGTCTCGCCGGATGCTGGCGGAGTCGAGCGTGCACGCGCCATCGCCGCGCGCCTGGATGCTTCTCTCGCAATCATTGATAAGCGAAGAGTGGGGCCGAACGTCGTTGCCGAGATGAATATCATCGGCGAAGTCAAAGATCAGATCGCGGTGCTGCTCGACGACATGGTCGACACCGCCGGGACTCTTGCGTTGGCCGCTGAGGCATTAAAGAAGGAAGGGGCAAAAAGAATACTGGGCTGTTGTACCCATGCAGTGCTTTCGGGGCCTGCAATTCAAAGAATTCAGGAATCGCCGTTGGAGCAATTGATTGTCACCAATACGATTCCCCTCGCTCCCGATGCGCAGCGCTGCGGCAAGATCACGGTCCTGTCTGTCGCCCATTTGATTGGGGAGGCCATTCGCCGCACCCATGAGGAAGAATCCATTAGTTCGCTTTTTGTCTAATCCAAACCTATGGACGCCCTGAAAGAGGAGGTAAGTTCTTTTGGAAACTGTCGAGATTGAGGTACAAACCCGTGAACCCGGAACCAAGCACAATGCCCGACGTCTTCGGCGCAGCGGCAAGATCCCCGGGATTCTGTACGGTCCCAAAGTTCAGTCCGTGGCCCTGGAGCTCGATACCCGCGAGTTCACAAGCCGAGTGGCGGGGCTGGAAGGATCCCATCTGGTTCGTTTGAAATCGCCGTCTCCCGCGCTGGCGGACAAAGTGGCGCTGGTCAAGGATATGCAATTTCACCCGATCACCGGCCACGTGATTCACGCCGATTTCTACGAGGTCGACCTGACGGAGAAAATCCAGGTCCAAGTGCCGCTCCATTTTGTCGGCAAAGCGGCAGGCGTCGTCCGAGGAGGTATTCTGCAGCCGGTCGTTCGTGAGATCGAGGTCGAGTGTTTGCCGCTGGATATCCCTCAGTTCTTTGACGTGGAAGTAAGTCATTTGGACATTGGGGACTCTGTCCACATCGAAGATTTGGCCATGCCTGGAAGCGTGACGGCCATTTATGAATCCAATTTCGCGTTGGTGACAGTGGTCCCGCCGACGGTGGAAGCGGCTCCAACGCCACCTGTCGCAGAGGTCGAGGGAGAGGAAGCCGTCGCTGCCCCTGAAGAGGAAAAGAAAGAGGAGGAAGAAGAGCACTGAACGTCCACTCGTTCGCAGCTTTCAGGAATTGACCTGTGAAGCTTTTCGCGGGGCTCGGCAACCCCGGGAGAAAATACGAGCACACCAGACATAATCTCGGCTTCCGCGTCGTTGACCATATCGGGAAGCAGCACGGCGTTATCATCAACAAGAAAACCGGCGATTCGTTAGTCGGAAAGTGGACCCTTGAAGGGGAAAAAATACTGCTCGTTAAACCCCAAACTTATATGAATCGCAGCGGTGAGGCGATCAGCCGGCTGCTTGACGAATTGCAGGTTTCCCCGCATGACCTGGTGGTCATTTACGACGACTTAGATTTGCCGTTTGGTCGCATACGGATCAGGCCCGGCGGGAGCGCAGGCGGCCATCGCGGAGTGCTGTCGATCCTGGAAAGCCTGGCAGGGGCGTCTTTTTTTCGCGTTCGCGTCGGAATAGGACGGCCGCCTGACGGCGTGGACCCTGCCGAATTTGTCTTGCAGGGCTTTACGGGGGAGGAGGCGGAACAATTGGGGCCATTGGTCGATCGGGCAGCTGATGCCGTGATTTGTCTGTTGCGAGAAGGCTTTGAGAGGGCCATGAGTCAGTTCAACCGGACGCTTTAGGGCCCTCCTCTTCGCGTTGTAAATACGGGACCGCTATGATAAAAGAATTAATTTGCGCTGGAGGTTATAAAAGCCGTGACACAGTATGAGACCCTTTTCGTGGTACATCCGGAAAAGGGACCGCGAATCAAGGAATTCATCGAAAGATTTAAAAGGGTCATCGAAGGGCAAGATGGCGCGCTCGCCCATGTCGAGGAGTGGGGCCTACGAGATCTTGCCTATCGCATTCAAAAGCAGGCGAAGGGTTATTACACCCTGCTTCAATACGAGTCTACCGCACGGGCGGTCGAAGAGCTGGAGCGCAACCTGAAGCTCACAGACGGCGTGCTGCGTTATCTCACGGTTCGAACCGACGAGGAGAGTCAAGCGCCGGCTGGAAGCAATTTAGAGGACCGTAGCCAAGAGACCGCAAACGAACAGTCACGGGAGGCTCCAAGACCCGAGTCGGAATCGTAAGACGACGTTTGCTGCCTAGGTTGCGGACCCGTTCAGAGATCTTGCGCTTGCGATACAGCGGGTTGGCGATTCGGAGGCCCGGGGTGCGGTCGGTCCCGCGATAGTCACCGAACAGTGTCACCACGGCGGCCTGGTTCGGCTGAACCATGTAGAAGCTGATTGCGACGATGGTTACGAGCAGCTCGAGCACCACGGCTACAACGATCATCCAGATCGACTCATTGAACACACCGACGACGAACAGCGCGATGGCGCCGAGTGCGATCAGCACATCGACG
>JBFJNS010000272.1:0-4775 GCA_041618055.1 Binatia bacterium | reverse complement strand
TTGAGGCAGTACTTCCCGAAAGGGATGGACCTCTCCAACGTCCATCAGAACAGACTGAATGCGGTAGCCAGACGGCTTAACGAGAGACCAAGAGAAACGCTAAACTTCGAAACACCTGCCGAGCGATTTAGTCAATGTGTTGCGTCGACCGGTTGAAATCGCAGGCGATTCCCGACTATCGCACCGCAACCTGGTTGCGCAGTGCAGCGAATGACCGGACCCGACCCATGCCAGCCACTCACTTCACTAGGTCAGGGTGACCGCTTTCGGGCCTGAAGTCGCTTTCCATAGATGGAGTCTGCACGGTCCGATCTTGGCCGTGAGGAAAACTGATTGACAGAAGCACGTGAAGATCTAGTATCGGTACGCTTAGACTTCAGTATGAACAACCTTTGAGGGAAGCACCGATGAGTGAGCGGTCACACATATTGTTCGAATCACCTGAAAAAATAGAAAAGAGCCTCCAAGCGATTGCAGAATCATCTGTATACTTTTCTGTTGCGACATTAATCCTGGCGATACTTACGGCACTAATGCTGCAGGCGCTCTACGACTTCCGGCTGCGGAGAAAAATCAACAAGGTCACGATTGAAAACTGGTTGTCAATGCGCTGGGTGAAGACGCCCGAGCAACTGAGAAATTTCGTTGCCCCCTCCACTTCCATGAAAGATTCCAGCGAAGTCCTGCTGGCGAACGTTGGAATATTTTCTGATAGTCCAATATATGATCTGTTATTCCCACAATTATGTGCGCAGATAAGTGGGTCCCTTCAGAACGCTGTGAATCTAGCCCGGGCGCCCTCAACGCTTCTTGCTTTTGCAGGAATAAGTCAGGCCGAAGTCAAAAACGAATTGTCAAATCCTGACGAACTACGTGAAAGCGAACTTAGTTGGGTCTACATGTTGGTAAGATCGCGGAAACCAACGACGGAAAAACTCGATCGAGATCGACAAATTTTGATGATACGTACGGATCGCGGTGTGGACGAACTGCAAAGTGAACTCGGTAGAGTATGGACGAAATCCGGATACAAATGGTCATCCATGATTGTTGTTTTTCTTCTTGTAGTTCTCTTGCTTGGGGCAACCGACATGAAGGCGAGCCTTGCATCTTTTTTTATCATTGTTGTGATGGGGGCTGGAGCTGCATTGCTTGCCCCACCTCTCCAACGCTTAATTGGAAGGGCTTTCCATTCGCACTGACATGAGTAAGCAACTTAATTCGGACATTGAGATTGGTTTTCCGCCGACTGAAGAAATGTCGCCCCGCCAGTTGAAGCTGATCCACTATTCTGGGCGAGGCGAGAAGGCGAGAGAATGTCACATAATACTGGTTCACGGCTTCAATGTGAGAGGCTGGTCCGCAGAGACACGCTTTGATGAATTTCGAGGAAATGCGAAAAAAGTCTCTGAAAAAATGAGCACTAATATGATCACAATATCCTGGCCAGGGAAATCTTTCTATTGGTCAGCTTTGTCTCTAGCGAAAAATTCCGCGAAAGTGCTTGCAGATTACTTGGCCACACTCGAGACACTAAGTGGCAGTCCTTGTCAGCTTGTTCTTATTGGCCATTCTCTCGGTTGCAGAGTTATCCTGGAGGCGCTAAAAAGGTTGGAAAACGATTCCAAATTTTGCGAGAACAAGGTCGATATTTTTCTTATGGCCGCAGCGGTGCCAGTCCACTTTGTTACGCGTAACCAACGACTTTATGCCGCCGTGAGAATGGCAAGATCAAGAATGGTTTTCTATTCCTGGGTAGACTGGGTTTTAGCGTTCACGTTCCCACCAGGGCAGGCGATAGCCGCAAGGGCGGATCCGGCGGAAGGCGAGTACCCCGAAGCAGTTGGTTTCATGGGAGCGCCAATAGACGTTTGGACCGATCGGCAACGGATGTGGTATGGACATGGTCAATACTGGACGAGCAAAAGTATTGTCCAGCAGATCGGCCAGAAACTCGGGCTCGCCGACACGCGGCAGATGCCTACCCGGTCGCTTCCGTTTCGCTTCGGGGCAGACGGCGGCGACCGCCTTGCAGACCGACACTTGGACTGAGGAAGGGTAGCGTACTCCGTGCCCTTGGACCCTAGCGCAAGGTCTACTTAGCGAGGTTAAACCGTGTCAGGACGAATCACCGTGAACGTCCGGTGATGGCCGATTTTGGACGACCGAGAGACATTTTTTGGGCCATCTGAGCGTCCGCTTCGGTTGAGGCCATCTGACACCGTGTCAGATCAGATGCCGACCATTACAGGAAAGGCGCGGCGCCGAATTTCTCACCGCGCCCTGAACTGCCTCAGGTTCTGCAACGCCCTCTCCCGGCCCTTCGGCGTCTTGGGGCCTGTGCTCAGCCCACCGTGATATTTGCAGCGGCCGTTTGCAAGAGCTCGGGCACGGCAGGGCCGTTCAGTACTTTTTGCCTTCGCGCCGCATCTGTCCCAGTTGCCGCGCTTGGGTTTTCTCGGGTGCCATTCGATCCGAGTGGTTTCGTGTCCAGATTTGGTCATAGCCTGAATCCTCCGAACCTCAAACTGCGCGCGCGCGTTTTTTCGGTGTCAGGTTTGGTATTGGTTTCATTGGGGCCAGGTAGCTACCGACATTCGTACTGCAGCAAGTGCGAACTGCGGGAACCTTGATCCGCCGCTCGTCGATGTCCACTACAGTCGTCCAACGATTCCATAAGCTATTGAACGGAGACGGGCTGAAATCGACCGGAAATATTGGACAATTCAAGGCTAAGTCGTTGATCAGCTGAGAGGTGAGGCTCAGACTTTTAATCAGGTGGTCGCAAGTTCGATTCCTGCACGGCCCACCAGAAGATCAACGAGTTACGCGAACTCGACTCTTGTCTTGGATCCTCGTGTAGACGCTATGTGGACGGCTGCAGGCGACAGCTGTCGCGCGATTCGGGCACTCTATGGTGGTGTCCTTTGCCAGTCGTTCCCGCTGCCCATATCTCGTACCTTGGCCCGACATCACTCCGACAATCCCGCCTTTCGCAAGGCATTCAGATAGGGATCCAGTCCGCCTTTGAATTTGGTCGGCAAGTTGTGTTCCAGAAAGGCAATGGAGAGGGTGGGCTTCTCTTTGCACGCAGCCGCCAGTGCTTGGCGTGCCTCATCCAGCTGACCGACATTAGCCGCCGCCGCTGCAAACACCGCGTGCGGCCAATAGCCGCTGGCCGAAGGATTCCGCAACGTACGTTGCGCCCATTCCAGAGCTTCCTCATCATCGCCGCTGAGAATACAGGTGAACGCGTGCACTACCATGAAAGCCCAGAGCATCGGCTCGCGGGGGCTCAGTGCGATCGCCTTTTGCGTCGTTTGCTTCGACTCTTCCAATCGCCCTGCCAGCGCCAATGCAAAGCCAAGCCCGTGATACGATTGCGCAAAGCTCGGATTTATCTGAATCGACTTTTCGAGTGTTGCAATCGCGTTATCGTGCTCGCCCATCATCATGTAGATGCGACCGGCGGCAAAATAGGGGATTGCGTCTTTATCATCGCAGGCCAATGCCTTTTTTGCGGCAACGAGTCCTTCAGCGAGCCGTGCATCGGGATCGTCCGTCCAACCCTGGATGACGGTGATGTAGCAGCTGTAGGCAAAATAGGCCCAAGCAGGCGCAAAGTTCGGGTCGGCCCGGTTGACCTGTTGGAACATTTCCATAGCAGTAGCTACCGCCTCTTCTTCGAACGTCCACATGTGCCACAAAGCGCGCTGATAAAGTTCCCAGGTGCCGAGATTCTCCGGAGACTTTGCGACCGCTCGCTCCCGTTCCGCAGCATTTAGCTCGGGTTCCAATGCACCGGCAATCGTTTGCGCCATTTCGTCCTGTAGATCGAAAATATCCTCCAGCTCGTGGTCGTATCGTTCGGCCCATACGTGGACCCCGGTGTCGGCATCGATGAGCTGAGCGGTAACTCGGATGCGTTGGCCGGATTTGCGAACGCTTCCTTCGAGTACGTAACGTACGCCGAGATCTGCGGCAACTTGTCGCACATCGACGGCGGAATTTTTGTAGGTAAAGGTGCTGTTACGGGCAATCACTGAAAAGGCGCGAATCTTCGATAGCGCGGTAATCAAATCTTCCGCAAGGCCGTCGCCGATATAATCCTGTTCAGGGTCGCCGCTCATATTGTCGAACGGCAAGACGGCAACTGAGGGCTTGTCCGGACGCTCGCTCGTCATGGCTCCCGATCCAGTCATTCGGGTTTCGGGCGACTCCAATAGCACCCGGTATGCTCTGACCGGTTCCGAGATGTTTTTGACCGTTCGCTCACCCATGAACTCGTACTCGAGCGGTAACTTGTTGCCAACCGCGGTGCGTACCGATTCCGAGATACAGATTCCACCGGAGTCGGCGAGCCCCTCGAGTCTCGCCGCCACGTTCACGCCATCACCGTAGATGTCGTTTCGGTCCTCGATTACCTCCCCGAGATTTACGCCCACGCGAAACTGAACCTTACGTTCATCAGGCAGGTCAGAGTTTCGCTGCTTCAGGTTCTGTTGGACGGCAGCGGCGCAGGTCAGGGCATCGGTCACGGTGCCGAAGTCGGCGAGCACCGCATCCCCGGCGTAGTGAACGACCTTGCCTCGATGCTCTTCGATACCGGCACTGATGACGTCGAGGTATTCGCTGAGCCGGCGATGAGTGCCCTCTTCATCCTCGCCTGTGAGCTTGCTGTATCCGGCTACATCGGCGTACAGGATGGCGGCGAGCTTACGGGGCAGACGTCCTTGCATACGGGAGCCATCTCGGAGTCGGGGGGTAGGAGAATG
>JBFJNS010000271.1:0-4777 GCA_041618055.1 Binatia bacterium | reverse complement strand
CGCGAAAGTACTCAATGGCCAACAACGGCGTGTTGCCAATCATGGGCTTGACGCCGCGCAACCGTTCGACAGCACTACTCGATGTCATCGTTGTTGGTTCCATGGTTGCCTTCCTCTGCCTCTAAAAACACGCCTTGAGAGGAGAGTTTGGATCTCAAGTCGTTTGGTGTCACCGGTTAGAACGCCCTTGGCTTCGTTGACAATAGTGCCTTGGAATACGCATGGCCGCTATGGTCCCGCCTGCTGGATCACCTCATGCATCTCAAAAACGTTGGGGCCGGCGAATATATCCGCGGGAGGGCGGTTTCGGTGCGCCTCTTTGAATTCGGCGCTCTCGGTCCAGGCGCGAAACGACGGCTCATCTTGCCAATGTGTCAGCACAACGTAGTAGTCGCTTTTGACCGGGCGCAGAACTTCCAGCCGAACGAAACCGGGCATGTTTTCCACCAGCTTCGCCCTTCCTTCAAACCTCTCTTCGAATTCTTTTTCGTGTCCCTTGGAAACCTGAATTCTATTCGACACAACAATCATGAGATTTCCTCCTCCAACACGAATCGCGTTTACAACGTTATCTCGGCAACCACCGGTGCGTGATCGGAGGGCCGCTCCCGCGCCCGCATATCGCGGTCGATTTCACAGCGTCTGCAGACCCGCGCCAATTCGGACGAAAGCAGGATGTGATCGATACGCAACCCCAGATTGCGCTTGAAAGCGTTCATACGGTAATCCCACCAGGTAAAGGATTTATCGGCCCGATCGAACAGCCGGAAACCGTCCGCCAGTCCAAGTTGGACCAGATCCCCAAACGCCGCCCGCTCAGGGGCGCTGAACAGCACTTGTCCCTCCCACACATTGGGGTCGTGCACATCGCGCTCATCGGGCGCGATGTTGAAATCGCCGACCACCGCAAGTCGAGGGAATGCTGCCAGTTCCGCTTCCAACCACGAGCGCAGTCGTGCGAGCCACTCCAACTTGTAACGGTACTTGTCTGAGCCCGTGCTCTCCCCGTTAGGGACATAGACGCACACCACGCGTATCGCATTGATGGAAGCAGCGAGGACCCGCTTTTGCGGATCGTCATAGCCGGGTATTCCGACCGTGATCTGCTCCGCTCGCGTGCGGCACAGGATTGCCACCCCATTATACGTTTTCTGTCCGGCATACACAGCCAGGTAGCCCGAGGCGTCGATCTCCGCCGCCGGGAATTTGCTGTCTTCGAGTTTGGTCTCTTGAAGACAAAAGACGTCTGGTTCGTGAGCGGCCAACCAATCAAGAACCTGTGGCAAACGCACCTTGAGCGAGTTGACGTTCCAAGTCGCGATCTTCATGCAGCGTTCATCCCTTTTCCCTCAACCCGCGCCTTGATAAGGCACATCCGTAGGAGAGGCCCCTTGCCCCCCGACTAAAAGGACCCAACCCGGAGGACAGCGCGGCGCATTTAAGCCGGATTCCGCAATTGGGATACGCCGTGTACCTCGCCTGGGGCGAGCCTGGAGTAGCGAAGACATCCAAGCGCACAATTTCGCAGTCCTTGTTGCGAGTCGGCAAGCGGTCACTCTGGTTTTGAGGCTGCTACCTTATCCACCGGCCATGGTTGTCCGCTCGGAGGCAGCGGCCTATTGTCTTCGCGTCGAAAGGATCGCGCCAGGCTCCTTACGAAACTTCCTGCTGCGGAATTCGGGTTTAAACCATACCGGTCCCACGTATATTCATATCTTGCCACCGGTAAAGCTTGACATCGTGCTTCAGTTAATTCCCCAGCACGTCCTGGGTTACCGCTCAAAGGAACAGCAATGCTGCGGTAAAGAAAATGTCCGATACTACCCGAAGCCGGTCCGAAAGCGGCGCTGTCAGTTTTCCGGACCGGCCGTTTTGCCGCGCGGCTGGTGCACCGAAAAGACGGGACACGAGGCCCCACGCACCACTTTTTCGGTCACGCTGCCCATTAGCAAGTGCGACAGACCGGTTCTCCCATGGGTCGACATGACAATGAGATCGGTTCCTTCTTTTTCCGCCTCGGCTACGATGCTTTGCGCCGGGGAGCCAACTTCGACCTTCTCGCGAACTTCGATCAATGGGAGAAGCGCCGCGAAATGATCGCTTAAGAGTTCGCGAAGGGCTTTTTTGTGCTTTTCGATCAAATCATCTAGCGAACGGGCCCTGTAACTGGCCAACTCCGTGGCATCGGTCACCTGATAAACCGTGACCTGGGCACCCCAGCCCCTAGCCAGCTCCAGGGCATAGCGCAAACCCAGAAGAGAAAGTTCCGAAAGATCCGTCGGTGCGAGTATTTTCTCGATCTTCTTCATAAATCCCCCCAGTCTACCCATCATCCTTCCGAGACAATCCCAAGCCCTTCTCGATGCAACCTTCCCGGCGTTGGGGCTTTCCCCGCCGTATGTTTTATGCACATAAACCAAGAAGCCCTAAACCTCAACCGCTACCGGATCGTCGGGCGCGCGTCCGCGCTAGGAGGTGTCAATGCGGGCGCTCCGATGGCTCTTCGCGCTGCCTCGTTCAAATCGATCTTCGGGTCCCAGTCCTTGGCGATCAGCCTTTGCCCGTTGCACCAAGAGGACGATTCCGAGGCTAGCCATACTATTGGCGGTCCCATAACGTCGGGGTCGTAGAGACCAGGTCTTTCTCTATCCTTGCCGTACACCATACCGGTCAGCGTCGCTCCGCCGGGTGACAGACTGTTGCAGGTCACCCCCGTTCCCTGAAGGTCTTGAGCCCATATGACCGTTTCCGATTCCATTGCCGCCTTTGAGACGCCATAGGGCGAGTTGCGTTGTTTTTGCATGGAACTCGGTGTCACGCCAATGTTCACGATTCGCCCCCACCTCTGTGATAGGAAGTGAGGCGTAACGGCCTTAGCCATGAGAAAAGGACCGTTGACGTTTGTGTCGATAATGAGCTTCCAGGCGAGCGTGTCGGCATTCCAAAAATCCATCGGCAAAGTTGGGTTGGCATCGTGAATAAACTTGTGGCCGCGGCCTGCGTTGTTCACCAAGACATGCAATCCGCCAAAACGTTGTAGGGTTTCGTCGCGAACCCTCCAACATGCCTGCTCGTCCGTTACATCCGCGATCACGGCATGAATCCTTTCTGCGCCAGCGAGTCGCGAGATTTCTGCGGCCACGTCTTTCAATTCGCTCCCTTCCCGGGCAGCGGTAATCGTGACCTTGGCCCCGGCCCTTGCCAACGCTATCGCCATAGACCGGCCCATGCCCCGACCACCCCCCGTTACAATCGCTACCTTGCCATCAATATGGATATTCGCCACAAACCCTCCCTTTGAAAATTGTCACACCAATCCGCAGCCCTTCGGTTTCGCGTGCACTTTACCTCGATCCGACAATAACCCATATGACTGCGTGATCCGCGAGGCCTGTTTAGTCCTCGCCGCGCTCAGAATGACAGATTTCAGATCGCACATCTCAGACCCGCAATTTGAGATTTGCCATTTGCAATCCCGAAGGGCGCGCCCAAGGTTGTAAGGCTTGCGGGCCGTGCGGGTCTGAAAAAAATGTCGGCTTAAGATTTATTGCGATGATTTGGCCCGAGACTGATCGCTCTTTTTCCCTTTGCCTTTACTCTTCGCTTTGGCTTTGCTCCTGCCCTTTTTCTTGCTTGGCTTCTCTTCCTTGATAGTCTTTTTGCCACCCGATTCCAGTCCTTTGGGAAGCGATCCTTTTCTTTCAGTACGTTTTTCGAGACCGCTCGGCAACTCATCGCCGCGCTTGCTTTCGCGGCGCTCCAACCCCGCGGGCAACTCTCCCGCGCCGCGGCCTAGAGGCGAGGACGAACTCTGGCCGCCACCGGCTTTTTCTTTTCCCTTTGCTTGCCCGGCGGCCGTAAGAGGCAAGAACACAACAGAGAGGGCGAAAGCAATAGCGGTACAGCAGATCGATACGCGGTCCACACAGCTCTTCATGAACCCAACCTCCATGTTTCGTAATTAACTGATTATAGGCGAGCCCCGCTCACACTTCTACGCCAGGGAAGAGTTTTCACAGCACCGGAATGGCTGCCTCTTGCCGGCTGCTTGAACTCGCCGAGATGCCAGCCAACTCAGAGTTACCCTATGGATCACGACAGCAGGTTATCTGACACAAAATAAGTCTCTGGCACTTAATACCAGCATACTACGACCCCTGCGAACTTTGCACCTCTGTGGTAAAATGCCCGTTATATTTCATCCCACTCAAGACAATGCTAGCGACTAGAGCGATGGTTGAATAGCACCGCTCGGTCCAAGGAGACTCTATGTCAATCTACCAACTCGGTGAAGACACACCGAAGATTCCGGCCTCGGCCCGCGTGGCCCCCGAGGCTACGATCATCGGCAAGGTAACGTTGGGAGAACAAGTGAGCATTTGGCCTGGCGCGGTGATCCGCGGCGACAATGACACGATTCAAATCGGCGACGCAAGCAACGTACAAGATGGGGCTGTACTTCACGTCGATCCCGGCCATCCGCTCAAAATCGGCGTCCACGTTACCATAGGCCATCAAGCGATGGTGCACGGCTGCACCATCGGCGACGGTTGCCTGATCGGAATTCAAGCCGTGGTCATGAACGGCGCGGTCATCGGCCAAGAGTGCTTGATCGGGGCCGGTGCGTTGGTGCCGGAAGGGAAGATCTATGGCGATCGCAAGTTGATCCTCGGGGCACCGGCGAAAGTCATCCGCGAGCTTTCGGACGACGACCTCGAAAAAATGCGCCGGGCCACGCTGGGCTACGTCAAGCGTCAGCAAATGTACAAGGAGAAGT
>JBFJNS010000270.1:0-4790 GCA_041618055.1 Binatia bacterium | reverse complement strand
GGGGATGCGCGCGCTCACATGTCCGTAGCCGTCGGTAATCCCTTCGCGATCGAGAATATGACAAGCCGTAACGAGTTTATGCTTCACTTCATCGAGCTCGACAGAATCGAACGCAGGCACGTTCGGGTCATTTGCAGTCATGAAAACTCCTCTGCCCTGATTACGTGAGACGCTGGTGCAAGGAAATCTAGTCGGGGAGCCCTGCCCTGTCAAGGATTATACGAGAAAGGTGCGCCTTTGCTTGAATCAACTTTTCGGACCGACAACTTGCTTCACCGGGGGGTACAGGGACGGGTTCGGCCTTTGAACCTTACAGGTAATAGCAACACGATTGCAGTGAAAGTTGCCACGCGTCGGTCCGCACAAGTTGTCTCAAGCGCCCGCGGCTTTTTTCGCTGGCAGTCATATGTATGCAGTCATATGTATAAGGATGACGGCTTCGGCAAACAAAAATCCCCGAATGAACCCTTGGAGCCTTTGACGCCGCTCCCCTTGCCACGCCTCGGAACCATGCCATATGACCGACAAGTTGACAATTGCCCCTGACAATGGCAATCAGCCCACCTCTGCCCTAAACTTTTGCCGGAAGGTCTCCTCCCAAAAACCACTCGACGCCTAAGCTGCTGAAATATTGCGCAATTATTATGTTCCCCGAAATGGGCTAAACTCCCCATTGATCATAACGCACATTTGACCGGGCGAAATGAATAAGGTGCGAAACCCGGGAAATTTGGCCTTTTTTGAGCCAAAATCACTCGCTTTCCGGCGAGCGGCATGTTGGCATTTGCCTTGCTAAACTAAACTTTCAGCAAGATTGAGAAAGGCCCCAGTCACATCGGGAAAGGAGACAGAGACACGAAGATGAATTTACTAAAAAGACTACTAACCGAAGACCAAGGCCAGGGTTTGGTCGAATACACGTTGATTGTTTTTTTGGTTGTGCTCGGTTTTTGGCTCGGAGTTAAAGATAACGATGTCGGAACGATCCTCGCGCAAAGCTGGAATAAGATCGTTGCTTGCGTCGGCAGCCCCTTCTCCTGCGGTGCCTGATCGAAATCAACCACGTAGGTCAGGCCTGCTTGATTCCCCGCCAACGAGCATGGGGAACATTCCCCATGCTCGTTCCCCCCACTGTGCGTTCGCTTCCCGCAGTTTAGAATCATCGGCTAACTAGCCGCTTGGCGTATTGGCCCTCGCATCGGATATTACCCCGCATCCAGTTTCGCTGGCTCGGGTTCAGAAATATAACTAGTGGCCCGCCGCAACGCGAAGCCGCCGGTGGCTCATTTGTCTTCTCCTTTCTTATCGCTTTTTTGATTTTTCCAGGTGACGGCGCTTTTAAGGCTCATCCGGATTAGGCGCGAGTATGGTCTGTT
This sequence comes from Binatia bacterium, assembly GCA_041618055.1. Classification (GTDB taxonomy): domain Bacteria; phylum Desulfobacterota; class Binatia; order UBA9968; family UBA9968; genus JBFJNS01. The sequence continues at coordinate 3,414 of JBFJNS010000270.1, read as the reverse complement.
GCGGCATGCCGTTATCAACGCTCTCCTTGGCGGCCTGGCGTCGCACACTATGACTGGCTCCATAGCTGTTTGGTCGCCAGCCGCGCTCCCTCGGCCATGGCCTGAAACTTCGCCCAGGCAATTTTCGGATGGCCTACTCTCGTGCCCAAGCCGCAGTCGGTGCCGGCGATCACATTTTCCCGTCCAACCAGACCGGCAAATTTCACCAAACGATCCGCGATCGCTTGCGGATGCTCAATAAAGTCACTGTAATGCCCTACCACCCCGGGAATGAGTATTTTTCCATCAGGAAACTTGACTTCCTGCCAGACTCGCCACTCATGTTCATGGCAGGGATTCGAGCATTCGAGCGAATAGGCGCCGGCGCGAACCTTGAGAATGAGATCTACGATGTCTCGCAACGGGATATCGTATTTGTGGGGGCCATGGTAGCTCCCCCAGCACATGTGGAAGCGGACCCGGTCCGGCGGCAGATCCCTCAGGGCGTGGTTGAGCGCATCGATTCGCATTTCCGCGTATTGGCGGTATTCAGTTACGCTCATGCGCGAATGGATCTGCCAGGCGTCCGCCAGATCGGGGTCGTCAATCTGCAGAATGAAGCCGGCGTCGACAATGGCCTTGTACTCCTCATGCATGGCGTCCGCGATCGCAAACAAATAGGCCTCGTCGTTGGGATAGAAGTCATTCTTCATCCAGTGTTCCATCGTGCCGGGAGCCACTGCGGGTAAAAAAGCTTCCTCCGCGTTCGCACATTGAAGGGCCGATTTAAAATGATCAATGTCGGCTTGGACGGCCGCATGCCCGACAAATTTGAGCGGCTCCACACAGAAAAATACCCGCGCGTGGTGGCCCACCGACGTGCGTCCGCCCCTGTGAAAGTACTCGGGGAATTCAACCTCGTCTCGGGCAAATATCGAGGTGGGCTTGTACCCTGGTTCGGGCGGCCGCTCGACGATGCCGCTCAGCCGCTCTCGCGTGTAGCGCGAGAAACCTGACTTGCCCTGCTCACCGTCGTTGACGATGTCGATGCCGCAATCAATTTGCCGCCGCACGACTTCGACGACAGCGCTGCGGACGCGCTTTGACAAAACCTCTCTATCGTAGGCTTGCCCTTCATCCTTTTTAATGAGCAATTCCATCAGGTCCGGCGGCCGCGCCAGGCTTCCGGCATGTGTGACGAGAATTCGATCGTTACTACGTTTCATCTTACTTCTCCTTGCTTCAATTTGGCTTACCTCTAGTGGCTTCAACGGCAAGGCCTGAACTGTGAGACCGATTCCGGCCCAACTTCAACCTGGCCGTGGGCTGGAGAGCCGCTTCCATGCATTTGCGAGTTGTCTCGAGAAGGATCGAGCTGAATGAGTCTATTACCGTCAATTCATCAAAAATAGCCTTATAGATGGTCATACTCTACCGTTTTCTAATAATCCAGTGATTGTTGTTGGCGCAGGAGAAACGGCAGGCTTTTGCAGTAAATCACCTGCACCCAAAGAACATCATCGGGCGGGCTTCCGGTTGCGCCATGCTCAATTCTCAGATACGGTCCCCGTGAAAAGTAGTGATGGAAGCGATCACTGAATGACTCAAGCACTATGGAGATAGAAAGATGCCTTACCAAGACCTGAGACATTTTCTGCGCGTATTGGAGGAAAAACAGAAGCTCTTCCGCATAGCCAAAGAGGTGGACAAGGATTGGGAACTCGCCGCCGTCGCCAAGATGGTGTTTCGCAAGATTCCCGACGAGCGGCGCCCCACGCTGCTCTTTGAGAACGTGAAAGGATTTTCGATCCCGGTCGCCACCGGAGTTCTCGGAGCGTCCCGGGAGCACTACGCCCTCGCCTTGGAAACAGATCTCAATTTCGACGAGATCTTCCGGCGCTGGAGCCGCGCACAGGCCGAGCCCATTCCGCCCCGCACCGTGCCGGCCGGTCTTTGCCAGGAGATCATTTACCGCGAGAGCGAAGTAGATCTTTTTCGCTTGCCCGTGCCCATCTGGACTGTGCCGCACGACCCCGCTCCATATTTCACTTCTCCATACATCATCGCCCGGGATCCGGAGACCGGCATCACCAACATGGGCACTTATCGCTTGCAGCTCAAAGGTAAGCGCAAAACGGGACTTTACTTCGGCAATAGCCTGCAGGACTTGCGCCGCATCATCGACAAGAATGAAAAGAAGGGCCGCGCGACTCCTTGCGCGGTCATCCTTGGAACCGACCCGGTAATCGGTTTGACTTCGGTCTCCAAAGTCGCTTTCGGTCTCGACGAACTGGCCGTGGCCGGCGGGCTGCGCCGTGAACCGGTAGATGTCGTGAAATGCAAGACTTCAGACCTCCATGTTCCAGCCACAGCGGAAATCGTGCTGGAAGGAGAAATTCCCGCCGGGGTTCGGGAAGATGAAGGTCCGTTTGGAGAATACCCGGGGTATATGAGCCAGGGGGGGCCTTCGTTCATCATCGACGTAAAATGCATGACGACTCGCCCTGACCCCATATTTCAAGCTTTCGTGAGCCAGATGCCGCCCAGTGAGAGCAGCTGCATTCGCGGCTTCGGCTTCGGCGTGCCCATATACAAGAAACTCAAATACGATCTTGGTCTGCCGGTCACGGATCTGCATTTCAAAACCGCCGGCGGCAGCACTGCCTACCTTGTGATATCGATCAAAAAGGAAAACGACTGGCAACCCAAGCAGGCCATTTGGGCGGCGTGGACCGTGCTGCCCCGCTTTGCCAAATTTACAGTCGTCGTGGACGATGACATCGATGTTCGCGATTCTTTTGCCGTTGATTGGGCGATGAGCTTCCGCGTTCAGCCGGCGCGGGACATCTTCATAGAGCCCAACACGCTCCACCTCCCGCTGGATCCATCGGCACCCGTTGAAGGTCCCACCTCTGACGAGGGTCGAGCCATGGCCTCGAAAGTCGGCATTGATGCCACGCGCAAGCATGCTTTTCCACCAATCGCTTTTCCTCCCCAAGAACATGTGCTCGAAGTTGAAAAGCGCTGGAAGGAGTACGGTCTCGACAGGATCTCATAAAACAGGCGTCGTGCTTCTGATTTCAACTTCGACGTCCAGTCAAGCCTGATGGACCTCTGACGCTGGATTCCGCCGTTTCCGATACGGTGCGGGTCGAGCCTGAGGGAACCTGGAGAGGCGACGGCGGCTCTCCGGGATCTTAATTGACAGATCTCAAACGGCGATTTGCACATACGTGATTTCCAACTCCTCGCAGAGCGAGGGATAGACACCTTCTATTCGCACCGAAAGGCTTCGTCGGAAGTTCAGGCGAATGGCCTGCTCAGGCTCATTGAGCCAACTTCCATTGCGGAATTTGGGTGGGCTATTCGCGGAACGCTTCTTCGCGTGTTTTACTAAAAGCCGGAATCAGCACTGTACACATTGCGAGCACGGCG
>JBFJNS010000269.1:0-4791 GCA_041618055.1 Binatia bacterium | reverse complement strand
TTTGTCTAACGAGCGCGGATTCCGCTGTTTAAATTAAGCCAAATCCAATCTGCTGAAGCAACTATGAAATCGCTATCGGCCATCAGCGATCGGCTTTTGGGGATAACGACGGGCGGTCATCGCCGGAGAGTGAAAACTGACTATGGACTGCCAGTGGTAGGAATTGACTAGTTCCAGAAACGGGATTTGGACTGCCAGGTTCCGTGCTGTCGGGATGACGGGATTCGGTGAGTAATCTGCCGCACTTCAGGATTTGTGAACGGTTTTGCCCTACGAACGTTTTTGTACAGTTCTGGTAATCTTTGTATCAACCAGCGAACTTCTGAAGCGCCAAATATGCCTTTTTCAATATATGTTGATTCGCCGGACGATTGAGGCATGGTTGTTGCTGTGCTCTTATATTGAATTGTGGGTCGTCATGGCTAAAGAGAAAGTCAAGACCGTCCTGATTGTCGAGAACCAGCCCAACTATACCCAGTTATTGGTTAAGCAAATCATGTTTGCGGGGCTGAACCCTGTAGTGGCGGTCACGGGCAACGGTGGCTTAAGAAAAGTTAATGAGTGCAATCCCGACCTCATATTGTTGGAAATGCAGCTATCGGATATGAGCGGTCTCGAATTCGTTTCGATACTGCGACAAAGACCGGAGGCGGACCGTATCCCGATTGTGGCGATGAGCGTGTTTTCGGACTTAAAAATTCAATGCCTGCGGGGCGGGTGCAATGAGTTCTTACAAAAACCGGTCAAAATGATCGAACTCATGCTTCACATCAAGAAGTTTTTGCATCGCGAGCCCGAGCCGGTGGCTCATTGAAGCGCGGGGCAATGGCCTCAGCCGAATCATGGGTGCAAGTGGTTTCGGATCGCGGTTGGCTCTCGGCGGGCAGAAGACGAGCCGCGCGCTCCGCCGCACCTTTACCCCTGTTAACGGTCAGCGAATACTAGCTCCTTGTGGATTAAACCCGGATGAGCGCCGATCGTCAGTGCGTGGAATCTTTCAATTCTTGCAGGTTGAGTTGGTTCTTAAGCCACTCGTCAAGAACCGTGCGTTTGAAGCGCCACTGCGCCCCCACCTTGTAGGCAGGAAGTTTTTTTTGTGACACTAGTCTGTAAACGGTGTATTGATTAACGCGCAGATATTCCGCGACTTCCTTCACGGTCAAGAAAGTTGTTGGAACCACGGGTGTTGCTGCCATCGGGCTGTTGCCTCCAAATAGTTGTGTAGTCCAATCGACCCGCGGGCTAAGAATCTAACCTTTATCGCTTGTCCATTGTACACGGATCGAGCTCCGAACCTCTCTTACCCCTGGCACGTTTCTCGCCGCCTGTTCTGCCGCCAATCTCTGCGTCTGGGTTTTGACTATCCCAGCTAAATAGACAGTAGATTTTGCGTAGGTAACTTTTACTCCGGAAATGGCCCTGGCGGAAATCGCCTTCGATACTTGTTGTGCAATGCTGGCGAGGCCGGCATCGGCTTGAGCGGCCGAACGGGCTTCCTCGGTGGAGCCGAATGCCGTCCTCTCGCTCTGCCGCGTTGGGTTGTAATCTAAAGCACTTTGCGCGGCCTGTTGGATATTGCGGTCCCCACTTTCCTCGGCTTCTGCCTCTACGGATTCTCGCGGGGAACGGTTGCCAGAGTCACGGTTTTCCGGTATCCGCTCTCTAGCCTCTGATGGCGCCATTACCCCTTGTCTCGCAATCTGAACGGGTTCTTTCACGGTCTCGTGCGATAAGGCGTCTCCCGACGATGAATTTCTTGAAGGGAAAGGTTCTGAGTTGCCCTTTGACGCGAGGGTATTTGTGCCGAGCGAAAACGGTGTCAATGCATTCCAGGCAACGGCGGCGCCAAGAGCGATCAGACCGCCATAGACCGTAGCCCGGAAGGCCCGCGTATTCATTTGCTGTAAGTGTAGGTGAGTCCTCCACGATGCTTTGACGCGCTGAACATTCTGACCCGCTGGCCAGGAAAGCTCCTTATGTCTGAGGGGACGGGTCTCGCCGCAGACGGTGCAAATTTTCGCGACAGGCACGCACAGGAGATTCAATTCGTAATTGTGTCTCAGGCAGTGCCTTTTGTCTTTTTGGGGCGACAACATAAAGTTAAAGTGATAAGTGAATATCGGGCCTCGTGATGATCAACTGAGAAATAAGACGCAACGATGGTACGCCAATAGGAATCACCCAAAGCTTCCACAAGTAGGCAAAATACTGCAAAAGGGCGCAAACAGTCAAGGGACGGGCTAGATGCCAGGTGGCCATTCATCGCTCTTAGAGTGCATCGCGTAAAGCGCTGTAATATTGATCACTTGGAGATGATATTGAGTAATGTGCATTAAGTCTTGTGGGGCTCGGTGAGTGCGAGAGTCCCACGCCTTTGACGTTGGCGGTATCGCTTTTGTGCGCAGGATGGCTAGCTTAGGGCTGCGCTTTCGGTGGGTTCCAGTTGATGGCTTGTGCCACGCACTGGGTGAAGCTCAACTGGGCGATTTCTGCATCGAGTTGCCGCGCCGCCGTTTGAGGTGCTGCCTCGATGCGGTGCCAATCTTCTTGGATTAGTTTTCTTACTGTCGGGTCTTCGAAGCGGGATGCTTGGCCGAGTTGTGAGTGTTGCCGTTCGAGCGCCATAGCAGCTTCTCGTTCGACCTGAACCCGGTAGGGGGTCATGCGGTTTTTGAGAATGCCGCAAGGGTGGATGGAGCCAAACTGGTGCCATGTGAGTGCCACATAGGCGATAGGAAGAATGACCGTTAGCGCCAGTATTGTCGACCGCAGCATAATTCTATTCCCGTTGGTTAGTCTAGTCGGGTATGTTTTGTCAATGGCCGACAGAGATTTTGGGATTCATCGGTTTTCGGGAAATGATCCTCACGCGGGACGTTGGGCGCCTCGGGGAAGGGCTTCGTTGGCCTTGACGACCGCTGTTGGACAATGGGAGAATACGCGCCGTAATGCCCAAAGACAACGGGCTCAAAGGATGATAAGAGTCTAATGCCGCATTTCTTCGGAAAGGAGCTTAGGGAACTATGTCCATCGTGACGATTTCTCATGCTGCGTTTACCAGCGGTACGGCCATTGCCGAGAAGGTTGCGTCCAAGTTGAGTTATCGCTGCGTCAATCGTGAAGTATTGAAAGAAGCCAGCCGGCGGTATGGAATACCGGAGGCGAAATTCACGGAGGTTCTCGAGACACAGGGTCACTGGTGGGAGCGCTGGCTGGAGAGTTTAAGGCTCTATCGTATTACTCTTCAAGCGGCGATGTGTGAAGTTGCCCAGGGCGGAGGTTTAGTGTTCCACGGTCGCGCCGGGCAAGAGCTGTTTCCGGGGATTCGGCATGTGCTGAAAGTTTTGATTCTTTCCTCCATGGACTATAGACTTGAGCAGGTCAAGGTTCGCCGCGGCCTGGAAGGGGAAAAGGCGCGGCAATTCATCAAAGATCTGGATCGCATTCGCAGTCGGCGGCTGCGAGCGCTGTTCAACATCGATTGGCAGGATCCCACGGGCTACGACCTGATCTTGAACACGGCGCGGGTCAACCCGGACATGGCGGTATATCTCATCACTGAAGCTGCGCGCCGACCTGAGTACCAACCGACCTCGGAGTCCGAAAAGGCATTCCAGGATCTAACCATGTCTGCAAGGGTGCAGGCGGCCCTCATTACGTCGCCGAAGACGCGCAATATCATTCTTAATGTGAAGAGCGACGGGGGGCGAGTGACGATTTCCGGGATTCTCGCAGACCCGGATCTGGAAACCGAGATAGTGAAAATCGCCAAGAGCGTTTCCGGGGTCAGCGATGTCGTTGCGGACATTGAGCCGCCGCCTATTGAGTATATGCACCCCTAGTCGAAGCGCAGCGACGCGGCCTACTGCACGGTGATTACCACAACGAACGGCGGCAGGTTTCGATCACAAACGCCGCCTTGCCGCCGAGAAACTGTTCCCACCGACCCCGCGCGGTCTATTGAGGGGAAAAGACGTCAAGTCGGATTTCTTCAGGCACCGATTTGCCTTCGTACCGGGTCCTGACCTTCGCTGCTGTTTCTTTGCCCGGATCGAGCTTGCCCTTCGCGGGAGCCTTACTCATCCCTCCTAGCCAGCCGCCGCTCTCCGTCTTCCCTTGGCCGAAAACTCTGTACGATTGGGGAGCGCGCGCGGTGTTCTTAATCACCACATCCAGGTAGAGTCGTCCCTTCTGTTGTCCCTTTTTGGACTGGATGTACGGCTCAACGCGAACCACCTCCGCCGGCGCCATCGTCCGCACCACAATCGTCTTGCCGCCTTGCTTTACGTAGGTGGTTTCCCTGACGCTCTGCGCGAAGGCAAACCCGCTCATTAGAACTCCCAGGCTCGCAGGTATCGACAAGGGCGCGCCCGCGATGACGAGGGCTAATAAAGTTCGAATCCTCATGTTCAACCTCCTCGAGTAGATTCTCGGCCGAAGTTGCTTCCTTTCTTGATTACCAGGCAGCGTTCGGGAGGCAAATGGAGAAACACTTGCCGCTTTTTTCCGAGTTCTTTAAGGGAATCGCTCTTCACTCTGCATTCTTGTTCGCCCACGCGGATCTGATACTCGACGGAATCGCCCTGAAACGTCGCAAAGAGAATTTCGCCGGGTACGATGTTGTTTTTACCGTCCGGTTTTGCGTCGAGAATCTGTATTCCTTCAGGACGTATCAATAATTGCACGTCGTCGTTCGCTTTTAATCCTCTCGGCACAGCGCAGGCGAGCCGGCTGACGGACAGTTCAATGACCCCCGGCTTGTCAGGCGACGACGGCGAAAGGACGTTGCCG
>JBFJNS010000268.1:0-4801 GCA_041618055.1 Binatia bacterium | reverse complement strand
GCCGATCAGCAACAGCTTCGCCCTGTCAGCGACGTAAAGCCTCAGCGTGGTCTTATTGAAGCCAAAGCGAGATTCAATCCCGAATGTGGCATAGAGGCTGGTGGGAAGGCTGGCGATCCAGAAGAACAGTGCGACCAAGAGGCAGAAAATCACGCCGCTTCCTAGCTCGGCGGGCACGAGTGGGCTCGCGACCGAACGCGCAAGCCCATCCAAGTGAGGCAGCACGCCGCCGAACAAGAACACCAACGTGATCAGCCGACCATAAATTTCGGCCCAACGCTGAAACCGGCTTTTGGCGACGGTGTACGCGGCGGATTTTTCACATTCCTCGGCGCTCATCTCGCCCTGGAAAAAATCAGGGACACGAGACCCGTTCCCCTGGCGCTGAATATGGCGCAGGTTCAGCTCATTGAGAGCAAATTCAATAAGGAACTCGAGGGTAAATGCCGCTAGGAAAATTCCAACGATCAGTTGTTCCATCAAATCGACGGGAAATACGCGGAGCGGATCATCAGGGCAAGGAACCAAAAACAGAAACTTAAGGACCGGCGAGCGCTTCGTAGGAAAACTCTAATCTGCCCTCCTTCTCATCCACGATCACCTTTCCCCCATTGCGCAGTTTACCGAACAAGATCTCGTCCGCCAACACCCGCTTGATCTCGTTCTGTATAAGCCTCGCCATCGGCCGCGCCCCGAAAGCCACATCGTATCCTCGCTCCGCCAACCAGCGCCGGGCAGTGGCAGTGAGTTGCAGGAACACTTTTTTCTCATTGAGCTGATCGTCTAGTTCCAGGATAAACTTATCCACGACGCGTTCGATGTTTTCCATGCTCAAGGCGTTAAAGACAATCATGGCGTCCAAGCGGTTACGAAATTCGGGGCTGAACATCTTTTCTATCGCCTCTTTGCCCTTGCCCGCAGTGGACTGAGCGCCAAAACCCAGGGGTGCCCCGCTTATCTCCCGGGCGCCGGCATTTGTGGTCATGATCAGAATGATATTGCGAAAGTCGGCCTTTCTGCCGTTGTTGTCCGTCAGTGTCGCATGGTCCATGACCTGAAGCAGAATGCTAAAAAGGTCCGGATGGGCCTTCTCGATCTCGTCGAGCAGCAACACCGCGTGTGGACTTCGGTTGATGGCATCCGTGAGCAATCCCCCTTGGTCGAAGCCGACGTATCCCGGCGGAGCGCCGATGAGTCGGGAAACGGTGTGCTTCTCCATGTATTCGCTAATGTCGAACCGTATGAACTCGATGCCCATCACCTTGGCCAACTGTTTGGCCACTTCCGTTTTGCCCACGCCGGTCGGGCCGGAAAAGAGAAAACAGCCGATCGGCTTTTCCGGATAGCCGAGCCCGGATCGAGACAGCTTGATGGTGGAGGCGAGCGTCTCGATGGCCGGGTCTTGGCCAAAGACGGTAAGTTTCAGATCTCTTTCAAGATTCTGAAGTTGATCCTTATCCGACACGGAAACGCTTCGGGGCGGAATTTTTGCGATTTTGGCGACGATTTTTTCGATGTCCTTCGGACTGATCGTTTTCTTGCGCTTCTCAGGCGGCAGGAGTTTGATCGCGGCGCCAACTTCATCGATCACATCGATGGCTTTGTCCGGGAGACGGCGGTCATTGATATACTTGGCCGACAGCTCGACGGCCGCCTGTATCGCCGCGTTGGAATAATGGATGCCGTGATGCTTCTCGTAGTGCGGCTTCAAACCTTGAAGAATCTTGTAGCTTTCCTCCCGGCTCGGCTCTGGAATTTCGATTTTCTGGAACCGGCGCGCCAGCGCTCGGTCCCGTTCGAAATAACTCTTGTAGTCGTGATAGGTCGTCGAACCGATGCACTTGAGCTCCCCTGAAGCGAGAACGGGCTTCAGAATGTTGGAAGCATCCATCGATCCGCCGCTGGTCGCTCCAGCACCGACGATGGTGTGAATCTCGTCGATGAAGAGAATCGCCTTAGGATGTTTCTTCAGCCCCGCCAGCACTCCCTTTAAGCGAGCCTCGAAATCGCCGCGGAATTTAGTGCCGGCAAGCAAAGCCCCCATGTCCAGCGAAAAGATAACGGCATCTTTGAGGGCGTCGGGCACCTCACCTTTGTGAATCTTGAGCGCCAGGCCCTCGGCCAACGCAGTTTTGCCCACGCCCGCGTCGCCGACGTAAATGGGGTTGTTCTTGCGGCGGCGGCACAGGACATGAATGGTCCGGTCGATCTCATTCTGCCGTCCGATCAGGGGATCGATAGCCCCTTGTTGAGCTTTTTCCACCAAATTAATGGCATAGGCCTTGAGCGGATTGACGCGCTGGCTGGGCCTCTCCTCTTCCTCCTGCTCCTCCTCGCTCTGCGACCATTCTTCTCCCGTCCCGGTCTTCGATACTCCGTGAGAAACGTAGTTGACAACGTCGAACCGTGTGATGCCCTGTTCTTCGAGCAGGTAAACGGCATGGGAATCCGGCTCGCGGAACATGGCGATTAACAGGTTGGCGCCGTTGATCTCCTTCTTTTCAGCGGACTGGGCATGAATCACCGCCCTCTGCAGCACGCGGTGAAAACCTATGGTTTGATGCGGCTCCTCCTTGAGATTCTCCGGGAGCTTGCCCACTTGGCTGTCGAATAATTCCTCGAGTGCTTTTTTCAGCCGTGCGATATCACCGCCGCAGTTGACGATGGCTCCGCTGGCATCCTTATCTTGGAGCAACGCATAGAGGAGGTGCTCAAGACAAAGATATTCGTGGCGCCGCCGCTTCGCCTCGGTTAAGGCAACGTTGAGGGTTCCCTCTAATTCCTTGCTTATCATTTCTTGACCTACGCCTCTTCCATTGTGCACTTCAGCGGGTATTCATGCTGCCGCGCCAAGCTCTCCACCAGAGCTACCTTGGTTTCGGCAATTTCGTAGGTGTAAACTCCAGCAACTCCGATTCCTTTTTTGTGCACATGGAGCATGATCTGAACCGCCTCCGTGTGTTCCTTGTGAAAAACATACTGGAGCACCTGCACGACGAACTCCTTTGTAGTATAATCGTCATTGTGCAGCAAAACTTTGTAGAGGGGTGGTTTTTTTAGTTTTTTCTTGGTTTCCGTGACCAGCCCGTGGTCGAATTCGGTTTCCCTGCGGCTCATGATCTTCCATGCCCTCCTGGAAACTGCATTACTCTAACATGCCAGTCCGCCGAGCCGCAATCCTTGGTGGCCAAGACGTGCTTTGGCCGGCGACGCCTCCCGGCTGATATTGCTACTCCAAGTTTAAAGCGTTAAGACTTGTTATACTGCTTCAGGCGGGTATTCAAAATGCGCTCGGCTTCGCGGGATGAGATCCCAATTTGTGGAGGTTTTGTATGCTTTCTAACAAAGTCAGCGAGATCATGAGCAAGGAGCTCACGACCGCCCCGGTCTCTAATTCCATCTTTGAGGTTTTGGAGATGATGGTCTCGGCAGACATTGGGCGGATCATCATCACGGATGAGGAAATCCCCGTAGGCATCTTTACCGAAACGGATGTTGTAAGACGCGTGGTTCACAGTGCCTTGGACGCCAAAACGACATCTATCCGGAAGGTCATGACCGCTCCGATCCGGACGGTGAGCGAGGAAACGCATATCATCGAGGCGCTCGGCAAAATGTACCAGGGAAAATCCCGTCATTTGTTGGTGCGCGGGCGGCGAGGCAAGATCGTCGGCATCGTTTCCATGCGTCGAATACTGGGACTTGCAGTGGAACTCGGCCAAGGCCTCAATGAGAGCCGGACCGTGGGTAATATTATGTCCGAAGGTGCCGTGACCGTTGATGAATCTCTCTCGATTTACGAGGCCGTTAACCTGATGATCCAAAAAAATACGGTCTCTGTGATCGTGACATCACGGGGGCAATTCGTTGGGATTTTTACCGAACGTGACGTTCTCAAACGTGTCGCAAGTAAGGCCATCGATACCAAAGCGCATCGGGTCAAAGAAGTGATGACCTCCCCACTCGTCACGATGGCGCGAACGGCTCTGATTGGCGAGGTTTTGAGCGAGATGTATCGGCGAGATATCAGGAACATGCCGATCACGAATGAACGTCACGAACTCATAGGCATCATGTCGATGTTTGACACACTGCAGTATGCCAAAGCTTTCAACATTGACGAAACGGTCCGAAAAAGCTGGAAAGAGGTCCAGGAATACCTCGATTCCGAAGACCAGTACACCCCCGGATGACGGCACTAACGTATTGTGATCTAAAGCGATTATGGTAAAGTTGTCTGATCGGCAGCGCGGCCGAAGGAGGTTGTATTTTGGACACACCACCAGTCAATGATCTAAACATTTGCGTTGCGACTGAGAATGGTTCCGGTAGTGCGTCGGCGAATAATATTCTGTTCAAAGCCATCTTTAAGATGGGCATCCCGTGCTCCTCGAAAAACATGTTTCCGTCCAACATCCAGGGATTGCCGACCTGGTACCAGATTCGCGCCTCCGCCGGAGGCTATCTCAGCCGCAAGGACGTCATCGATGTCATGGTCATGTTCAACGACGCTACGGCTGCAAAAGACATTCATCGTGTCCGTGATGGCGGCCTGATTTTATATGATGACAGCACGCCGCTTTCACCTCAGCTAAAGCGCGAGGGAGTCCAGTACGTGGGCGTTTCGGCAAATAAGCTCGTGACCAAGCTGGTGCCTGCCTCGCCACTTCGGGCCAAGCAGCGCAACATGGTCTATGTGGGTGCGTTGGCCCGGCTTTTCGGCATCGACATGGAAGTCATCAAGGAGGTTCTCGAAGACACATTCGGCAAAAAGCCTGCGGTCATAGAATCCAATCTCATG
>JBFJNS010000267.1:0-4820 GCA_041618055.1 Binatia bacterium | reverse complement strand
GCCAGGCAACGGGGCCGACTTCTGGCTTTACTATCAAGTTTCTTTAGTTACGGCTGGCTGTTGGCGGCGTTGATGGGATTCCTGGTGATTCCTTCACTGGGATGGCAAGCCGCTTTCTTAATGGGTGCGCTTCCCGCGCTCTATGTCTTCGTTTTGCGCCGAAATATTCCCGAGTCGCCCCGTTATCTACTGGCCGCCGGCCGGGAGAAAGAGGCGGTCAAGGTCATGCGGGAAATGGGAGTGGTCGAAGAAATCCTGGATGTGCATGAAAGTGCTTCATCCGACTCCGATCAATCTAGAGCGAGCGTGAAGCTTCTCTTCGCGCGACCTTATTTACGCCGCACGATCTTGGTGTGGATTCTTTGGTTCTCTCTGTTCTTTACGTTCTACGGAATTTTCATCTGGCTTCCCAGTTTACTTCTCGCCCGCGGGCTGGGGCTGGTGCGCTCCCTCGAATACGTCCTGTTTATGACTTTGGCTCAGGTGCCGGGATATTTTCTCGCCGGCTACCTTGCCGATCGTTACGGCCGGCGCTGGACTTTCGTGGGACTCATCCTCTTGACCGCGCTCAGTGCGGAGAGGTTTGGCGTCACCGCGGAGCCTGCGCAAGTGCTCTTCTGGGGCGTCGCGCTCAATTTCTTTTACTCCGGCACGTATGCTCTGGTTTACGCATACACGGCTGAGATCTACGGCACGGCCGTGCGGGCCACGGGCACGGGATGGGCCACGGCGTTTGGCCGCATCGGAGCCGCCATCGCGCCCTTGACGGTTGGGCTGTTGTTGCAATCAATTCCCGGTGCTTTGGGTCAGGCGGTGGTTTTCTATCTCATGGTTGGGTTTTTTGTCCTTGCGGCGATTTCGATGGCGGTCCTCGGGATCGAGACGAAAGAGAGGTCCCTGGAAACCATAGCCGAGACCAAGGCCGATGGGGTCGCGAAGTAGGCACTTTTTGAAGCAGCACGGGTCCATTGTTTGTCGGCTGATTGGAAGGAGGAAGCTAGCGAATGAACATCGAGCCAATTGGGATCGTGAAGTCGCCGGTCAAAGAGGGGGTCGACGAAAACTGGGGAAGAGTGATTGCCGAGGTTCAGGTTCAACAGTCCCTTGCGGCCGGTTTAAGGGGCCTTGACCAATTCTCGCATATCATCGTCGTCTTCTTCATGCATCAGTACACCTTTGATTCGAAGACGCACCTTGTCCGCCGCCCCCAGGAGCGTCTCGACATGCCAGAGGTGGGCATTTTTGCCCAAAGGGCCAAACATCGCCCCAACCCGATAGGGATTACCGCGGTCGAGTTGATTGAAGTGCGGGGCAACGCATTGGTCGTGAAGGGATTGGATGCCATCGACGGCACGCCGGTCCTGGATTTGAAACCGTATTTGCCCCAATGGGATTGCCGGACCGGCGCAAGAACCCCCGTTTGGGTCGAGAAGCTAATTACAGGTTATTTTTGATCAATATTGAGGATAGTTTCGACGCGGCAAGGAATGGCGCACAAAGCCGCGGTCATCTCACGCTAAGGTCGTTCGGGACTGGACTACCCCTGAATCGCCTTGGCGGCCGCCGGGCAGATGCAAATTCGTAGTATTCGGAGGGGTTTGGGGTGATGAAAAGATATGAGGTCTAAAATCCTTCTTCCTCAAAGTCGTTGATCACAAGTTTGCGGTACCCGCGTTCGTCCTCGAGCGTTTTCTGGCGCTTGCTTTCCTTTTCATTTTCTTCCTGGCACTTCACGCACAGGCGCGTGAACGGCAACACTTTCAGGCGACCGAGATGAATTTCTCCTTCGCAGCTTTCGCAAACGCCATAAGTCTTGTCTTTAATCCGCCGGAGCGCTTCATCGATGGCGAGTAACTTCTCCCGTTCGCGGTCGTTCAAGATGAAATTTATTTCACGATCTCTCTCGTCACTCGCGAGATCGTAGGTGTCCCGACCCTCGTCCTTGCTTCCTTCAGTTTCTTCTTTCACGCGCCCTTTCATTTCCCTGAGTAACTGCTTCTTTGTTTCCGTCAGCGTCTCGGCAGCCTGCTTCAGGAACTCTTTGCGCAATTTTTTTTCTTTTTCAAGGTCCGCTTTTGCCATGAACTTTCTCACCTATCAAGTCATAATCTAAGGCTCCGGTAATTTTGACCTTTGTGATAGTTCCTGGTCGAAGCCCGAACAAATCGCCTGCGGTCGCCGGATGCTCTACAAAAACAACCCCGTCAACTTCAGGCGCATGAGCTTGCGTTCGCCCAAGACATTTACCGGTGTCTGAATCGACGCCGTCAATGATAACCTGCTGAATCGTGCCAATCAAGGCCCGGTTCTTTTTTTGCGAGATGCAGCACTGCAGGTCCATGATCTCCTGCCAGCGTCTTTCCTTTTCGACCTCCGAAACCTTGCTGGTCATGTCCGCGGCGACGGTTCCTTCCTCCTCCGAGTATTTGAATACGCCGAGGCGGTCGAATTCTGCCTCCTCGACGAAATCCAAAAGCTCCCTGAATTCGCCTTCGGTTTCGCCCGGGAAGCCCACTATGAGAGACGTCCTTAAGGTCAGGCCGGGGATGGCGTTGCGTAGTTGGCACACCGTCTCCCTCACGGCACTGCCACTCTTGCCCCTGCGCATGGCTGTCAAAATTCTGCGGCTGATATGTTGGAAAGGGATGTCTATGTATTTACAGATTGTCTCGCTGTCACGGATCAAATGAAGCAGCGGCGGATCCAGAAAGTTGGGGTAGGCATAGAGAAGCCGTAGCCAAAAAACCTCCGGCACCCGCACTAGTTCCTGCAACAGCCCGTAAAGAGTCGTGCCGTCTCTCCGGTCTCGCCCGTATGCAGTAAGGTCTTGAGCGATGAGGTTGATCTCTTTAACCCCATCTTTTGCCAAGAGCTTGGCTTCTTCGACCACGGACTCGATGGAACGGCTGCGGTGCGGTCCACGCAATTGAGGAATGATGCAGAATGCGCACTTGTGGTCGCATCCTTCGGACACCTTTAGAAAAGCGGTGTGGGACGGGGTGCTTCGCAGTCGCGGCGTCGCGTGGTCATAAAGGTATTGCGGAACTCCGATGTATCGTCGCCGACGATTCTTGCCGTCGTGGCATCGAAGGATCTCGGAGATGCGGGGAACCTCGCCGGTGCCAATGAAAAGGTCCACCTCCGACAGCTCCTTGGCTAGTTGTTTCGGATAACGCTGCGAAAGACAGCCGGCAACGACGAGTTTTCGTAGTTTCCCTTGCTGCTTGAGGCGCGAGATGTCTAGAATTGTGTCAATCGACTCGGATTTAGCCGCATCGATGAAGCCGCAAGTGTTAACCAAAACGACGTCCGCTTCCTGCGGTTCCTGAACCATTTCGTACCCGTCTCGATGCAGCAGTCCCGCCATGACCTCCGAATCGACGAGGTTACGGGCGCACCCCAGGCTGATGATATTGAATTTTTGCTTGAGGGGGATCACTGTCCTAGTTCCACGATATCAACCCCGTCGGGGATTTCCAGCCGGAACAGGGAGTCTTTAAGCCCGACCCCTTTGCGCATGTCGGAAAACCGTATGGTGGTCAGATTGCTCGCCGCGTCACGAACGCTTGCCCAAACGATGTCGAAAGTCGTGCGGTTAACTCCCAACAGGATTTCGCTGAATCCTCCCGCATCTCCCCTCTTTGGCTGCAGTCGTAGAACATATTGGGATTCTTCCGTCGCCTTGAGAACCGCATCGAAATCCTTTTTTAGACTGCCGATGCCCAGGAGAAAGGACAGCGGAATGTCTGAACGAAACGCGTTTTTCAGGGGGCTTTTCAAAATCTGGTTTTGTTCAGGCTGCAGAAAGTAGAGAGAATTGCCGTCCGTGAGCACCAGCTGGCCTTTCGGCTCTTCGTAGCGCCAGAGCATCTTCCCCGGCCGTTTAAAATACAGTTTGCCCCAGGCCTTTAGGCTGCGGTTCAGAGTCTTCACGTCCGTTTGCTGGCGGAAATCCGCCACAAAATCGACCGTGGCGTCGTAATTCTTTTGCAGCGCATCGACAATGTGCTCGGCAGCGTTGCTATCGACTTGTCGACACAACAGGGTACTCAGAACAAGCCCTAGAAACACCCCAAGTCCTTTACTAGGCGTCAATTTTCCTGGCATAAACTTCTCGCGGCTTGGCGCCGTCGGCTGGCCCGACCACGCCGTCCCGCTCCATCTGTTCGATCATGCGCGCGGCGCGATTATATCCTACCCTCAATCTTCTTTGAATCATAGAGATGGATGCCTGTTGCGTTTCCGTTACGATGGCAACCGCCTGGTCATACATCTCGTCGTATTCGTCGTCGGCTGCGCCGGTTTCTTGCTCCTTCTTGATTTCCAGAACTTCGGGACGGTAACGCGGTTGCGCCTGCTGTTTCATGAAATTTATCACCTTGCGCACTTCCTGGTCTGAAACAAACGCACCATGCAATCGCGTCAGTCGCGCCGTGCCCGGAGGTAGGTAAAGGAGATCGCCGTTACCCAATAACTTCTCCGCTCCAATGGAATCCAAGATAGTCCGCGAATCGACCCGCGAGGTGACCTGGAACGAAATTCGAGCGGGGAAATTGGCCTTGATGAGGCCTGTGATCACATCGACCGAGGGGCGCTGCGTGGCAAGAATGAGATGGATGCCGGCCGCGCGTGCTTTTTGTGCCAGCCGCGTGATGTACTCCTCAATGTCTCTTCCGACTGTCATCATCAAATCCGCCAGTTCGTCAATGACGATGACGATTCGCGGCAAGTGCTCATGCACGAGCGGCGACTCCTTGTCGAGTGGGCCTCCCATGTCGTTTGGCTCTTCGCTCGCCTGAGAGTCTGTAAGTTCGATGATC
>JBFJNS010000266.1:0-4827 GCA_041618055.1 Binatia bacterium | reverse complement strand
TTCCAATCTGGTTTTGCTCAGGGCCTCTTTGGGCACCTGAACGCGTGCCGCATAGGGTCTCTGCACGGGCTGGGTTGCGTCGATAATCATTTTCGTGGTCATGATGTCGTCGGTTTGGGACGGGTCCAGGGTATTGCCTTTCGCGTTCTTGATGATGTCCACATCCTGGTCCGCCTGCACTCTGGTGGCCATCGCCCACATGACCTGTTCCTCGTTGTAGACATCGATATCTGCGTCTACCACCACGACATGCTTGACGAAATCGCACCCGGCCAGCGCGGCCAGCGCCGCCTGCTTGGTCTCGCCGTCAATTTTTTTATCGATGGAGATATAGCAGTTCAGGCGGCAGCAACCCGAAATCGGGAAATGGACCGCCTTGACCGTCGGCACGATGCCGCGAATCAGATTGAACAGGCTCCCTTCTTTGGGTATTCCTCCCAACACCCAGTTGTCCCGGTGACCGACGAAGGCGTGTTGGAAAATAGCATCGCGCCGGTGCGTGATGGCTGTGACTTCAATGACGGGGCGCAACCGCTGCGGACCGTAATAGCCGGTGAACTCTCCGAATGGCGCCTCGACTTCCTTGACATTGGCAAGCACGTAGCCCTCAATGATGATTTCCGCATCCGCCGGCACCATGAAATCTTCGCCCCAAGTCTCCGAGGCCGTGAGCCTGAGCGGCTCTCCCATGATGGCACCGATGCGAGCGTAGTCATCGACGCCGAAAGGAGAAACATTCAATGCCCCGAGATAGAAAGACGGGTGGTGGCTGACGACGATCGCCACCGGCGTGTTCTGTCCCTTTTCCTCGTTTTTCCTGTGCATCTGCCAGTTGTGCCGGGGGGACATGTGAATGCCGAGCCGCCTCGGCCCCTTAACCATGTTGCGCAGAAAGGCCACATTGTAAAAACCATGCTCCGGGTCCTTCATCACCGGCGTCATATCGATGTAGGGGGCGGGGTCCATCGCATGATGCCGCACTACGGGAAATTCATACAGGTCCGCTTCTTCTCCCCGTTTGACGATTTCCTTGACCGGGGCTTCTCGGGTCGAGACCGTTGCGGGAGAGATAAGCCTTTCTTCTCGTCGGGCATACTCCAGGCTCAAAGGGAGCCCTCCATCTTCGGGACTCATGCCCAAAGAGAGGGCGCAGCGCTGCCGCGTCGCGAAGACGTTGCTGAGCAGGGGAAACGACGATGGCTCGCCTTTGAGATTCAGCGGGTTTTCGAAAAGCAACACGGGAAAACTCTTCTTGTTCTCCAGATGCTGAAGCAGCGCCGTGACCTCAAACCGGGCAGGGGATACGGGTTGCTTCACGTGCACAAGGTCATGCGCAAGACGGTCCTCTAGTTGCTGCATGAAGTGACGAAGATTTTTTCCCATGCGTCTCTCCTCAAGAGCCTGTCGACTGCGGTCTTAGCGTTTCGGAAGCGCCCGGGGGCGACAGTTTTTCCGAAATCTCCCGGGCGGCTTGCTGAATCAGGGAAGTGAAGTAAGGCAACTTTTTTTGCGGCGGACGAAATCTGACGCCGGTGATCGCGAGTGAGGCGACGGCTACGCCGTTGCGGTCGAGAATAGGCGCAGCCAGCCCCCAGGCTCCGCGGTAAAGTTCCTCCTGCGTGAAGGCATAACCACGCCGCCGTATCAGTGCAAGAGACTGCAGCAGCTTTCTTTTGTCCATGATGGTGGCCGTGCACAGGCGTTTGAGACGAAGCGAGCGCATATATTTTCTTTGTTCTTTTTCTTCCATAAAGGCAAGGATGACTTTGGCCGATGCGCCGGCGTAGAGCGGAACCGCTTTCCCCAGCGGCGCGGTGAAACGGATTCTTTCCGGCCCCTCGACGCAATCCGCATAACGAGTCTCGCAGCCCTGACGGACACTGAGGAAACTTGACTCGCCCGATTCCTTCGTCAATCTCTCAAGCGCCGGGCGGGCGAGCGTGCAAAGATCGGGGGCTCCCGTCCGGCCGAGTTCGTAGATGACCGGGCCGAGACGGTATCTTTTGGTCTCCGGGTCCAAGGACAATAACCCTCTGTCGCGAAGGATGCGGACGAAGCGATAGACGCTGCTCTTCGGCCATTTGGTGATTCGTGCCATCTCCTCGATGCTCAGGAGGGGGCGCGCCTGAAAGCTCAGGAGAAGATCGATGGCGCGATGCAGGGATTTCATTGTTATCAAACTGCGATAATCAGATTACCGCTATTTGTACTGGTTGTGACGCGTTTGTCAAGCGCACGATGCCATTGCGCGGGGCAAAGTCAAAGTCGGTTTTCAACTCATCGACTCGATTTCGTTTTTCACAGATTACTCGCTCTCCCTCTTGTGCAAATGGGGGCAACGATCTCGTCGTGAGCCTCTACCCGTTCAATTTTGCCCCTTGGCACCTGCAGGCCCTGTTGCCTTCGCTGCAGAATTACCCTATCTTGAAGCCGCTTTTTGCAGCGCGATTCGGACAGGGCCGACGCATCAAAATTTATCTCCGGAGTTGGCGGAGGGACTTTAACCATAAGCGAGAGATGATGCCACACCGGAGGAACGTCGAAAAGGAAATGATTTTCACTTGCTGGATTTAAGAGCCTTTCTGGAAACCGCCAAGCGGGCAGGGCCGGAGGGCTTGTTGGAAATCAAGGAGCCGCACGATATCAGGTTCGAGGCGTGCGCCCTGGTCGCCAAGTTGGAGAAGCAGCGGCGCGCGCCGCCGATCTTGTTCACCGATCTCAACACTCTCGAAGGCGGGCGCTCCTCCTTTCCGTTGCTCATCAACACCTTCGCGTCGCGCGAAGGCTGCGGGCTCGCACTCGGGCTGCCAACGGAAAAATGTGGCCTGGATCTCGTGCTCGAATTTCAGCGCCGCGAAGCCGTGCGCATGGATCCTCGGATTGTCAGACGGAAAGAGGCGCCGGTCAAAGAAGTGAGCGACGCGCCGAACCTTTACGCCCTGCCCATCCTCACCCATCATCTGGAGGACAAGGGCCCCTACCTCACGATGACGTGGGCGGCGAAGGACCTGGAAACCGGTGTCTACAATTCTTCATTTCACCGCTGTTATGTCCGCGACCCGCGCCATCTCGTCATGTTCTTCGAGCGGCGTCACTTGTGGGAATATTATCTCCGCGCGGAGCGGCGCGGTAAGGCCCTTCCCGTGGCCTGCGTCATCGGCCACCATCCGGCCTATTATCTCGGCAATTGCGCGCTCACCGGCATTGACACCGATGAGTACGTGAGTATCGGCGGCATCATGGGAGAGCCGCTGCGCTTGACGCCGTCGGAGACGTTCGGCGAAGAATTGCTCGTGCCTGCGGATGCGGAAATGATCATCGAAGGCCGGCTCTTGCCGCATGAGCGTGACCTGGAGGGTCCCTTTGGAGATTTCTCGGGATATTACGGACCGCCGACAGAATCGCCGGTCGTGGAAATTACGGCGATCACCCACCGCGCGGAGGCCGTCTGCATGGATATTTTTGTCGGTCATCGCGAGCACGCGCTGCTTGGCGCGATTCCCAAAGAGGGAAGCATTTTTCGCAAAGTGCAAGGGGTTGTGCCCACGGTGACCGGCGTGTGCTTGCCGGTGAGCGGCACCGGGCGGTTTCACTGTTACATTAGCATCGACAAACGCACCGAGGGAGAAGCGAAGCTCGCCGCCATGGCCGCGTTTACGGGTTCGGAGCTCATCAAGCATGTGATTGTCGTTGACAAGGACATCGATGTCTACGACGAGGCGCAGGTGCTCTGGGCCGTCGCCACACGCGTCGATGCTGCCAAGGACGTTGCCATTATCGACCGTGTCAAAGGGAGCCGCCTCGATCCGGTCCAGCCGGGGAAAGATTGGGGCTCGAAGATGATTATCGACGCCTGCTGCAACGAGGATGTGAGTTTTCCCGGCCGCATCGCGACGGCCGACTACAGCCGAAAAATTTGATCCGCGAACGGCTCACAGGGTTTATTCCCGCCAAGACCGCTCCCACCTCGTGACATCATCACGTCAGCCTTGCCGTCTGTAAACTTCTCATTGCGATGCGACCTTTGTTTTAGTTTCTTGACAGGCATCGCCAAATTATGCTTTAACCACTACGACTTTAGGCCTATCGCAGATTCCACAACTTGAAGGCTAAAGCGGAAAGGAAAAGAAGATGAAACTGAGGGGTATGTTTGAGCTCTTGTTAGTAGTTCTAGTTGTATCGATGGCGGGCCTAGGTTGGCCGCAGGACAGGGCGGAAAAGACGGAGAAGAAAGCCAAGATCAGTGAAATAGAGGCCGTCATTTCTCATGTAGGGCAGAGAACCATTACTTATAAGTACGAGAGAAAAGGGAAGATGCGAACGGACGTCGTGGGGATCGATGAGCAAACCCAGATCGAGGGGCTTTCAAAGGACAAACTCTCTCTAAAGGATCTAAGAGAAGGTGACAAGGTGCGCCTCATCTACGAGCCAAACGCCTATACGCCCGCCAAATCGATTCAGGTGGTAGGAAAAGAAGAAACGAAAAAAAAGAAAAGCAAAGAAAATTAGCAGCGGTCGAAATCCCGAGGATTGCAACCGCGGTTGTTTGCGTTAACTATTCCCTCTGACCGGGGCGTTCGACCTTTTGGCCAGACGCCCAATGAAATCCTACGTGAAAGACACGCTGGGCGCTTTCAAGATCGTTTTTTTCGCTGCCCCGTCGCCCATACAGAAGTCATTCAATTCAGCCCGCACCCCGCAGTAGAAGAGACTTTGAAACTGCGCGTTACGGTGTCTTTGCCAGTTCAGGCTCACCCCGTACCGCATCTCCGGCGGCAGCATTCGGGTTCAGCTACAACCATCCTTCTGTGCTCCCTCCGCCGCGCC
>JBFJNS010000265.1:0-4841 GCA_041618055.1 Binatia bacterium | reverse complement strand
TGCTCGAAGGAGTGTACCAGGGCCAGTTTCTCGCAGCACTCTATTACAAGTTTGCCACCTTGACGCTGTCGCTTTTGCCCTTAAGAGACCGACGCGAAGACATTCCGGCCATCGCCGCCTGGTTCGCCCGGCGCTACACCGAAAAACTGGGATTGGGCGAGGTGGCCTTTACCGTCGGGGCACAAGAGCGACTCGGCAATTATCTGTGGTTCGGCAATTTAAATGAAATGGAAACGGTCATCGCGAGGACCCTCACCGTTCATCGTAAGACGCGCATCGATGCGTCCGATCTCCTCTTTCCTCTCATGGGCGGTCCTGAGCAGGAGGTGGTGCCGGAGTTAGAGGAGTTCATACCCGCCGAAAAGCCTCGTCGGGAGACTCTCGAAATCATGGAAGAATGGACACCCGGCCGGCCGGCGCCTTCCGCGCCTGCGGGTCTCGGCAACGGTCGCCGCAGCGCGGTGGACCTAAAGGTCTTGATTCACGAGTTGGCCCATGAGCTAAAAAACCCCATGGTGACGATAAAAACCTTTTCTCAGCTTTTGGGGGATCGCTACGAAGATGAGAACTTCCGGGCCCGCTTTCAGGAAGTGGTCGGAGGCGACATTGAGCGTATGGATGACCTGCTCGAGGTCATGATCGAGTTTGCGGATTTTGCCCAGCCCCGATCGGTCAAGATATCGCTTGCGGAGCGTCTGCGTTCCATTCTTGATGACATCGGCGGTGAATGCGGCAAGCGTCAGGCAATGATCCGCTGGCGCGGCAATGGAACGGGCCAGCAGATCCTGGCCGATGAAGATCAGTTGGTGTATGTTCTCAAGAACGTGCTGTTAACGGTATTATCCGAAGTCAAAATGGGCAGTGAAATCGAGGTCAACGTCGAGCAACCGGGTACCGTAGCGATCACTTATTTGCGCGAAGGAGCGCGAGTTGCGTCGATTTCACATTATTTCAGCGTCCCGTCTCAGGTCGTCGAGGAAAGCGTATTGCCGCTGCGAATCTTGCTGGCGAAACAACTGCTCGAAAGAAACGGCGGTGAGATGGTGATCGATAGTTCCGATAACGAAAAGGAAATTGTTAAATTGGAGTTCCCAGTTGCTTAATGGGGAAAAGAAAAGGGATATGAGTCAAAGCGTTCTACTGGTCGTCGACGATGAGGCGGGAGTAAGGCAGTCTCTCCAGATGGTGTTCAATAGAACGTATCGCGTCCTCGAAGCGACATCCGCCGAGGAAGCGATGGCGAAGGTGGTGGCAGAGCGGCCCGATGTCGTGCTGCTGGACATCGTCATGCCGGGCGCCGACGGCCTGGCGGTGCTCAAGCAGATGAAGTCGACCCATCCGGATTGCCAAGTCATCATGCTCACGGCGCTGAACACGGCGCGCACGGCCTTCAACGCCAAAGCGACGGGAGCATTCGACTACGTGACGAAGCCCTTCGACGTCGAAGAGCTGCGTCTGCGCGTGGAGCGCGCGTTTGAGAAGATTCAGCTGTTCAAAGAGCTGGAGCGGCTCAAGGAAGAGGTGGGACGCAAGTACGGGATCGACCAGGTCGTCGGGAGATCCAGGCAGATGTCGGATATTTTCAAGGCCGTCAGCATGGTAGCGGCAAAGAAAAGCACCGTGTTGATCCAGGGGGAAAGCGGAACGGGAAAGGAATTGATCGCGCGCGCCATACACTACAACAGCGACCGGCGCTCGAAACCGTTTGTGGTCGTCAACTGTGCCGCTTTGCCGGATACGCTCATTGAGAGCGAATTGTTTGGTTACGAAAAAGGCGCGTTTACGAACGCTTCGCAGAAAAAGGTCGGTCGTTTCGAGCTTGCCCACGGCGGCACGCTTTTCCTCGACGAAATTGGAGAACTCAACCTGGGAACGCAATCAAAATTCTTGCGCGCCGTTGAACAGGAGACCTTCACCCGTCTGGGGGGCACGGACGAAATCAAGGTCGACGTAAGGGTCATCGCAGCGAGCAATCGCAACCTGGAGACCATGGCGAAAGCAGGGGAATTTCGTCCGGATCTGTTTTACCGCCTGAACGTGGTCTCCCTCCTCCTGCCTCCGCTGCGCGAGCGGCGAGAGGATATTCCGATTCTTCTCGATCACTTTCTGCGGTTGAAAGCGCAGGAGCATTCGATGGCGCCGAAGACTCTGTCTCCCGAAGTAGTGGACTTTTTCATCACGTATTACTGGCCGGGCAATATCCGCGAGCTTGAGAATCTGATCGAGCGCCTCACTATCCTGTCGCCCAACGAGATGATCATGCTGCGCGACCTGCCCGTGGGCATGCGCTCCACCGACCAGACGGCAACGCTCAAGGAAGACGTTTTAAGCGGTTCGCGGCCTTTGAGCGAGGCTGTGGATGAATTCGAACGCGAACTGATCGTCAAGGCCCTGCAACGGACCGGATTTAACCAGACCAAGGCCGCGTCTCTACTCGGAACGAGTCGGCGCATCTTGAAGTACCGGATCGAAAAACTCAAAATCAACGAATCCAAGATGCCCGACGAAGCGAAGTTGTCGACCTAAGTGGACAAATTTGTTCCAACGGCTCTCTCTATTTCCCTCGATAGACTAAAAATTCTCCTTTAAATCCGCAGGTTGGCACGATCCCAACCGTGGCATAATCCTTGCTGATCTGCCGCGGCATGGACGCAAACAAACCGCATATTCTCGTGGTCGATGACGAGATGGGGCCGAGAGAGTCTCTGAAAATGATTCTCAACCCTTATTACAACGTTCACGTGGCCGAACGCGGGGGCCAAGCCGTAGACCTCCTGAGCAAGTTTCCAGTGGATCTTGTCACTTTGGATCTGAAGATGCCGGGGCTCACCGGCATCAATGTCCTGGAAAAGGTGAAACAGTACGATCCCGACATCGAGGCGATTATTATTACAGGCTACGGCTCCCTGGACACCGCCATCGAGGGGTTGCGTTTAGGGGCCTTTGATTACATTTCCAAGCCTTTTGATGTGAACCACATCCTGTCCCTTGTCCGCCGGGGCATCGAGCGCCGTAACGCCAAGGCCAGACTGCGGCAAGTGAAGTCGGATTTTCTCTCCAATGTCTCGCACGAACTGCGCACGCCCCTGAGCGTCGTCGTGGGGTTTGTCTATCTCTTACTCAATCAGGTTATCGGCAAACTGACCGAAGAGCAGCAAAAGGTTTTGGAGACGGTTTACCGCAACTCGGAAGAGCTCCTCGAACTCATCGATAACGTGCTGTGGATGACCTCTCTTAATTCCGGCGATTCCTCGGCGACGCTGGAAAAGTTCGATGCCCGGGAAATCATCAACGGGACGACAAAGCGTTATGAGCGGTTTTTGAACGACAAGGGCTTGACGCTATCCGTTGAACTTCCAGATACAGGCCTTTCCATCGTCAGCGATCGCACGAAGGTCGAGCGCATCTTTCAGAACATTTTTAACAACGCCGTCAAATTCACTGCCCGCGGCGGCATCAGGGTCAAGGCCCGCATGGTTTCCGACCGCGGGCGCATCGAGTTGGAAGTTTCGGACACCGGGGTCGGCATCGAAAAGAGTAAGATGGATTCCATCTTCGAGCCATTTCAACAGGGGGACAACCTCGCGGAGCGCCCCCATACGGGTTTAGGAATCGGCCTGACTGTTGCCCGGCGTATGGCGGACCTGATCGGCGCTAGCTTGGAGCTCAGCAGTGAACCCGGTGTCGGGACGACGGTCTTGATGAACGTTCCGTCCCACGCGAGTGCGGCCGCCCCGCTCATCGCGGAACAGCGCAAGTATGGCTAACGAAAAATTCATTTGGTGCCGGCAGTGCGACGTCGTTCATCACGTCAATGGCTTTGACAAGGCCCCGGTTTATGCTTGGGTTGGAGGAGAGGTAGAGGAGCGGCCAGCGGACGACTGGCGCCATTTCATGAGGCGACACGAGGGGCACAGGCTTGAACCGTTAACGAGCGTGGGCGAGAAGTATTTCCCCAGCGGTTCGATCGCCGATCCGATGAGCGTCGCCTATGTCGAGGTCAGCAACGGTCGAGATCGCCTGCTTCTCCGGCAAAGTCGAAAAAACATTGGCGAGCCAGTATGCTTTGAGCCCATCGCCGGGCGCCTCAGCGACCGAAAGATAACACTCGCGGTTCAGGATAAGGAAATCAAGAAGGAGATGAAGCGCCACTTTCAATGGCCGGGCGGGCAACCTCCCAGCGATGAAAAGATCGATCTTTTTCTTGAAATTTTTAAGGATCTGGTGACCGCCCTCGATCCCACTGAGATAGAAGTCGGCGCCTACTCTCAGACCGACGACAACCTGGCGTACGGGGTGCTGGGGCCTGCAACGATCGGACAACTCCTGGCCGGCTGCGCGCGCTCCTTCACCCCAGACGAATTACGAGGACTGCGAGACTTCATTCACAGTCATCTTGACGGGTGTGACGTGATGTCATTGGTCATGCAACGGCAGATGGTGATTGAAGAAGCTGCCCAGCCGCAACACCAGTAACGCAGAAGCTATTTGCCTTTCTTCTCTACAGGCGGGCGCGCAAACAGCGAGACCGGTCTCAGTCCAAATTTGCTTTGAGCCGCGTTACCCCGAGCGCAGGTATACGTTGCCGTCCATCAACAACCGTGCCGTCCGCGCCAGGGCGGCCTTGGTCAATTCCAGGACGCCGTTCTGCTTCTCGATTCTAATTTCTACTTGCAGCGTCCCCGTGGGGTGTCCGATTCTGACAGCGGGCGGATTGTCAGGCTGGACCTCGCGGTAAATGTCGTTGACGATCGTGCCCTCGACCTTGGCCGCGGCTCCTAAACAGACCGCACCGGTCACCGCATACGCCTTGTGCAATCTCTGCAGCGCGGTCATGCGCG